>CAIRRW010000510.1 GCA_903881065.1 uncultured Bacteroidota bacterium | reverse complement strand
TGTTTTATATAGAGTTGTTGTTATTCTATTATCATTGCATCAGGATAACGTTCCTTCCATGCTCTGAATGCGTCCATTGAACGCACCGTAATCATTGTCCTATTATCTACTTGTATTTTTATTTTCGGACGAAGGTCGATTTTTACTTTTTTAGCTCTCATTTTATTTATCATTTTTTTATTTTTAATATATAACGCAAATAGCCGGCCAATTGTTGTGTGGTTAACAGATATTAACAACATTGTTATGAACAATTGATTACACTTTGGTTTTATCTTTCTTTTCCTTTTTAGGTTTATCGTCAATGTCTATAGGGTTACGGAACACAAATTCCTTGTCGAAAACATCCAAAACGATGTTGGTATCTTTTTGAACCTTTCCTGCCAAAATCTGCTTTGATAATTCATTCAGCACTCTTTTCTGCATCACCCGTTTTACAGGACGAGCACCAAATTGAGGATCAAATCCAAGTTGAGCCAGCCAATCAATTGCTTCATTTGTAGCAGTAAGATGAATATTGCTTTCTTCCAACATTTTCTCAATTCCTTTAAATTGCATCTCTACAATTCGATGTACATTTTCGCGTGTAAGCGGAGTAAACATAATGGTTTCATCAATACGATTCAAAAACTCCGGACGAATTGTTTTCTTCAATAGTTCAAACACTTCCACTTTTGTTTTCGCCATTATTTCATCGTGATTCTTTTCGTTTATCTTTTCAAAGTTTTCCTGAATAAGATGCGAACCCATATTGGAGGTCATGATAATGATAGTGTTTTTGAAATTAACTACACGACCTTTATTATCTGTCAATCGCCCGTCATCAAGCACTTGCAATAGGATATTAAAAACATCGGGATGTGCTTTTTCAATTTCATCAAGCAACACCACACTATATGGTTTCCTGCGAACCGCTTCTGTCAACTGCCCTCCTTCTTCATAACCTACATATCCCGGAGGCGCGCCAACAAGGCGACTTACAGCATGACGCTCCTGATATTCGCTCATATCTATACGTGTCATGCTGTTTTCGTTATTGAATAAAAACTCTGCCAATGCCTTTGCTAATTCAGTTTTACCAACTCCTGTTGTTCCCAGGAAAATGAATGAACCGATTGGTCGCTTTGAATCCTGAAGACCGGCACGGCTTCTTCGAACCGCATCACTTATAGCTTCTATTGCTTCTTCCTGACCAACCACTCTATTATGAAGCTCTTCTTCTAAGTGCAATAATTTTTCGCGTTCGCTTTGCAGCATACGCGAAACAGGAATGCCTGTCCAGGCAGCTACTGCAGCAGCAATATCTTCACTGTCCACTTCTTCTTTTATCATTTGTGAACCGCCTTGCTGCATTTCTGCAAGCTTGCCTTCAAATGATTTTAACTGAAGTTCAGATTCTTTTATTTTCCCATAACGTATCTCTGCTACTTTGCCATAGTCACCGTTACGTTCCGCCTGTTCTGCTTCAAATTTATAGTGTTCTATCTCTTCTTTTACCTTCTGAATTCCTTCTACTACTTCTTTTTCGCTTTGCCATTTTGCGCGTAAATTAGTACGTTTATCAGACAGTTCAGCGATTTCCTTATTCAAATCTTCCAACTTTTTTTTATCATTCTCACGTTTTATTGCTTCGCGTTCAATTTCCAACTGCCGGGTTTTACGCTCTACTTCATCCAGTTCTATTGGCATGGAGTTAATCTGCATACGCAATTTAGAAGCCGCTTCATCCATCAAGTCAATTGCTTTATCAGGAAGAAAACGGTCATTAATATAGCGTTGAGAAAGCTCCACAGCAGCAATTATCGCTTCATCCTTGATACGAACTTTATGATGCGTTTCATATTTTTCCTTGATACCACGCAAAATAGAAATCGCATCTTCAGCAGATGGTTCATTCACCATTACTTTCTGGAAGCGGCGTTCCAGCGCTTTATCTTTTTCGAAATACTTTTGAAATTCATTTAAAGTAGTTGCTCCAATCGCTCTTAATTCGCCGCGCGCTAAAGCAGGTTTTAAAATATTAGCTGCATCCATTGCGCCTTCTCCGCCACCGGCACCAACAAGTGTATGTATTTCATCAATGAATAATATTATCTCGCCTTCGGCAGAAATAACTTCTTTAACCACACCTTTCAAGCGTTCTTCAAACTCTCCTTTGAATTTAGCACCTGCAATTAATGCACCCATATCAAGTGCATAAATCTGTTTTGATTTTAAGTTTTCCGGTACGTCTCCATTGATTATACGATGCGCCAACCCTTCGGCAATAGCTGTTTTACCAACTCCCGGTTCACCTACTAATATAGGATTGTTCTTGGTACGACGCGACAATATCTGTAACACTCTACGTATCTCTTCATCACGACCAATTACCGGGTCGAGCTTACCTTTCTTTGCCTGTTCATTTAAATTTATTGCATATTTATTTAATGCATTATACGTTTCTTCTGCGCTTTGACTTGTAACTTTAGCACCTTTGCGAAGCTCATTAATAGAAGCTTTCAAATCTTTTTCGTTCACTCCATTGTCTTTCAATAATTGTGAAATTGTATCTTTGGTTGCAAGTATGGCAAGCAATAAATGCTCGATGGAAACATACTCATCGCCAAATTCCTTTAGATACATAGAAGCTTTTGAAAGTGCCTGATTCGCATGGTTCGACAGGAACGGTTGACCGCCCGAAACCTTAGGATAACTCTCCACTATTTTATCCAGCGCTTTGCTGAAAATAGCTGTATTTACATTGAGTTTCTTCAAAATAAAAGGAGTTACATTTTCGTCCACTTCCAATATTCCTTTTAATAAATGTCCGTTTTCAATGGATTGCTGCCCATTGTTAGTTGCAATTTGCTGTGCCTGTTGCACGGCTTCCTGCGATTTGATTGTGAAATTATTAAAGTTCATTTTTTCAGTTTAAAGTTGATTAGTTTAAAGTTATAAAGTTGCTGTACAAAGGACAATTATTATTCCAATGATAACAATGAGTTTAATCACGCCAAAATGGCTAAAAATATTGGCTTTGAATGACTTTTATACGGTTTGATTTAGTATTATCTGACTATTTAGCAGAAGATAATTTTATTATGGCGAAGAAGTGTTTTTGGCACGAGGAGGGGGTACTTACAAAACTAATCAATCTATCTTATATATAGGCCTGTGTTTTTTGAAAGATGCCTGACCTTTTAAGAAAGATGCCTGAGTTTTCAAACCATTACTCAACGAAACCAAAACGGTTGCGTTGTTTTTTAAAATGGTAGCCAACGAAACCAAATGGTAGGGATAGTGATAGGCATTATAACGAATTCATATAGTTTTGAAAAAGACGATAAACAAACAATTGCCACGAAAAAGCTATTAATTTAGTTTTATACAACTATTTAAATCAAATGATTAAAAAGCATTGTTTCCTAAAATTCCACACTTCCGATGTCGTACTTCTAACTTAACACTATTTAACAAAAAGGCGCAGGTTTAAATATCAATCATTTATTTTGTAGAGTGGTAATAATACCTACATTTGCGTTCCAAATTTTAAAAATAAATAAAATAAATATGAATAATTTAATTTCAAAATCAATTGTATTGCCAATAGCATTGTTATTAGTAAACACCGCCATTTCCCAATCCAATAAAGATGCTTCGCTGATGACAATAGCTGGTAAAAAAGTTACCGTTGGCGAATTTGAACAAGTATATCATAAAAACAATAACAAAGATGCCGCCAACGATACCAAATCGTTGAACGATTATGTGGATTTGTTCGTTAATTTTAAATTGAAAGTAAAAGAAGCCGAAGAGCTTGGATTGGATACTGCTAAAGCTTTTAAGGAAGAATTGGGTGGCTACCGCAAACAATTGGCTCAGCCCTATTTGACTGACAAAGATGTAAATGATAAATTATTGACTGAAACCTATAATCGTTTAAAAGAGGATGTTCATGCATCGCACATCTTGGTTAAAGTTGGCGAAAATGCATTGCCTAAAGATACGTTGGAGTCTTACAATAAAATAATGAAGATACGTGCACGTATTTTAAAAGGCGAAGATTTTAATAAAGTAGCTTCCGAAAAAGGTATTTCTGATGACCCTTCGGCAAAAGATAACGGTGGTGATTTAGGATATTTCACTGCGCTGCAAATGGTTTATCCGTTCGAAAACGCTGCATATACCACTAAAGTAGGACAGGTATCCATGCCGGTTCGTACCCGTTTCGGATACCATATCATTAAAGTTTCCGACCGCCGTCCGGCACAGGGCGAAGTGCTTGTATCGCACATCATGGTGAAAACTACGCCTAACATGAGCAAGGACGATTCGTTAAACTTCTTCAAAAAGATTACGCAGATATTAGATACCATTAAATCGGGCAAAGCGAAGTTTGAAGATATGGCACAGAAATATTCGGATGATAAAGCATCAGGCAAAAAAGGCGGCGAATTGCCTTGGTTCGGCACCTATAAAATGCCTCCTGAATTTGAAAAGGCTGCTTTTGCTTTGAAAAATAAAGGCGACATAAGCGAAATTGTTAAAACAAAATATGGTTACCATATCATCCTGTTGAAAGACAGACGTGGATTGGCTTCGTTTGATGATATGAAAAACGAATTGAAAGGAAAAGTAACCAAAGATTCTCGCTCTCAAGTAGGTCGCGAATCGTTAATTGCAAAAATTAAAGCGGAATATAAGTTCAAGGAAAATGCAAAAATGCGCGATGAGTTTTATAAAGTGATGGACACTACTTTATTCAATGGTAAATGGGAAGTGGCGAAAGCAAAAACATTAACTAAAACGATGTTCACTTTAAATGATAAAAATTATTCGCAGACAGATTTCGCAAACTACATTGCTTTGCACCAAAGCAAACGTGCTAAATCGGATTACGAAATGGTAGTGAATCAGTTGTACAAACAGTTTGTTGATGAAACAGTAGTAGCTTACGAAGAAGGTCGCCTGGATGTAAAATATCCTGAATTTAAAGCATTGATGCAGGAATACAGAGATGGTATTCTTTTATTTGAATTGACTGACCAGAAAGTATGGAGCAAAGCTGTGAAAGATTCAGTTGGGTCGAAAGAGTTTTACGACAAGAATAAATCAAACTATATGTACGAAGAACGTGCAGATGCAACAGTGTATAGCTGCACAGATGAAAAAGTGGCTAAACAGGTGCGTGATTTAATGAAGAAGAAAAAATCGGAAAGAGAAATTACTGACATAGTAAATAAAGATTCTCAATTGAATCTTCAAACCGAAAGTAAAGTATTTACAAAAGGAGAGAATGAATTTGTAGATAAAAATTGGAATCCCGGAACATCAGCTGATATTAAATCGGAGAAGGATAAAAAGACGATCATTGTAGTAACAAACAAACTTATGGCACCTTCGCCAAAATCCTATTCAGATGCAAAAGGAATGGTAACGGCGGATTACCAAACTTATTTAGAGAAAGACTGGATAGCTAGCTTAAAGAAAAAATATCCAGTAACAATTGATAAAGCAGTGCTTGCAACCGTAAAATAATTTTGTATAAATACTACTGAAAAAGTTTATGGCGTAAAGCTCGTCATAAACTTTTTTAGTTTTTATAATACCTATTCTTGAGAAACGCATTATTATACATATTGATTTCATTCGCACTTGTTTCTTGCAATACAAAAGCAACCAAGGACAATAACAAAGTGGCCATTGCACGCGCAGGAAGTTCTTATTTATATGCCGATGATATTGGAAATATTGTTCCTAAAGGTACGCCGTCAAAAGATAGTCTGGAGCTTCTGAAAAAGTATATTGATAACTGGATTCATGAATCCCTTGTAGTTCAGAAAGCCGAAAATAATTTAACTGACGAACAAAAAGACGTAGATAAACAATTGCAGGATTACCGTAATTCACTTATAACCTATGCATATGAAAAGGAATTGGTAAGGCAAAAGTTAGATACATTAATAAGTATTCAGGATATTGAAAAGTACTATGCTGCAAATCAAAATGATTTTCAGTTAAAGGATAATATTATAAAAGTGATTTATATTAAGGTGAATAAAAAGGCGCCTAATCAAGCCAAACTAAAACAACTTTATAAATCCGACAATCCTAAAGACAAGGAACAGTTAGCTGGATATTGTCATCAGTTTGCAGAGAATTTTTATCTCGATGAGAACTCCTGGTTGCTATTCGATGACTTGTTGAAAGAAATTCCTATTCAAACCTATAATAAAGAGTTATTTTTGCAGAATAATAGATATGTGGAGGTGAGTGATGCGGATAACAATTACTTTTTAAATATAAAGGGTTTTAAAATTCGTAACAGTATTTCTCCTTTAAGTTTCGAAAAAGAAAATATAAAAAACATCATTTTAAATAAACGTAAATTGCAATTGATAACCAAAATGAAAGAAGACGTTTATAATGAGGCATTAAATAATAAAAAAACAGAAATTTATATCAATGATAAAAATAAAAAATAAACTATTCCTTTTAGGCGTATTTCTTTTGATGGCAGGAATAAGTAATGCACAGAATAAAGTAATTGACAGAATAATTGCAGTTATTGGTGCCAATCCTATATTGCAGTCGGAAGTGGAAACCCAATATCAACAAATGATTGCACAGCAGGAACCTGTTAATGTCGATACTCATTGTAAAATTGTTGAGGAATTACTGTATCAAAAATTACTTTTAGCAAGAGCACAAAAAGATAGTTTAACGGTAACGGATGCTCAGGTGGAACAAGAGATGGACAGAAGAATGAGATTCTATATTCAGCAGTTCGGTTCCGAAGAAAGATTCGTTGCTTTCTATGGTAAATCAATTGAAGATTTTAAATCGGACTTAAAGGACAATGTGCGTGATTTACTGTTGGCTCAACAGATGCAAACAAAAATCACTAATGATATTAATGTGACACCAAATGATGTAAAAGTCTATTTTAATAATATTCCAAAGGATTCTGTCCCATTGATTGGTTCTGAAGTAGAGGTTGGTGAAATAGTTAAGAAACCATCTATAACACCAGAGGCCAAAAAGGCAGCAAAGGAAAAAATTGAAGATATTAGAAATCGGATTATGAAAGGTCAAAGTAGTTTTGCCGCAATGGCAGCCTTGTATTCCGAAGATCCAGGATCAGCTAATAAAGGAGGGCTATATGAACATATTAACAGAGGTCAGTTTGTGCCTGAATGGGATGCACAGGCTTTCAAAATTAAAAAAGGCGAAGTGAGTGAAGTATTTGAAACAATGTATGGTTTCTTTATAATTCAGCTAATTGAAAGAAGAGGCGAAGAAGTGGATGCACGAAGTTTGTTGATAGCTCCTAAAGTGGAAACTATTGATTTACTAAAGGCAAAAGAAGCGTTGGATACAATATATAAAAAACTGTCAGTAGATACAACTACTTTTAGCGAAATGGCAGCAAAATACTCAGATAGTGAAGAGAGTAAAAATAGTGGTGGTTTAATTGTTAATCCTTCATCAGGAGCCACCCGTTTTCAAATGGATGAATTAGGACAAATGGATCAAAATGTTGCATTTGCAATTGATAAATTAAAAGTTGGCGAATACACTAAACCTATGCCATTTTCAACAAGAGATGGCAAGCAGGCATATCGTATATTATACTTAAAAACGCATACTGCTCCCCATACTGCTAATTTAACAGATGATTATCAAAAAATACAGGCAATTGCTTTGGCTAAAAAACAGGATGCGGCAATACAAGCATGGGTTAAGAAGAAATTAGTAGGTACTTATGTTCATATCACTGATGATTATAAGAATTGCAAGTACAATAACAAGTGGGTAAATACAAATAACTAAAAATTTTATAAGTATTGATTATGTATAAATCAGATGTGGAAGCGGCAGATGCCTTTGTAGTAAAGTATAAGGAGCTTAGTGCAGAAATTGGTAAAGTTATTATTGGCCAGGACGAAGTAGTAAAAGATGTACTTATTTCAATTTTCAGCAGAGGGCATTGTTTATTGATAGGTGTACCCGGTTTGGCAAAAACGTTGTTGGTAAATACTATTGCCGATGTTTTAGGATTGAGTTACAACCGTATCCAATTTACACCGGATTTAATGCCTTCAGATATTATTGGTTCTGAAATTTTAGGAGATGATCGACATTTTAAATTTATTAAAGGTCCTTTATTTGCTAATATTATTTTAGCAGATGAAATTAACAGAACACCTCCTAAAACTCAAGCAGCTTTGCTTGAAGCGATGCAGGAAAGATGTGTTACTACTGCAGGTAAAAGATATGAATTAGGTAATCCGTTTTTCGTCTTGGCAACACAAAATCCGATAGAACAAGAGGGGACTTATCCATTGCCGGAAGCTCAACTTGATCGTTTTATGTTTAATGTTTGGTTGGATTATCCTAAAATGGCGGACGAAATAACTGTAGTTAAGAATACTACCTCTGATAAAAAAGTTCAATTGAAAAAGATACTTACAAATGAAGAGATAATTTATTTTCAGGAACTGGTTCGTAAGATTCCTGTTACTGATAATGTATTGGAATTTGCAGTAAAATTGGCTTCAAAGAGTCGTCCCAATACAGAACATGCCGCTGAGATTTCAAATAAATATTTATCTTGGGGAGCAGGGCCTCGAGCTTCACAATATTTGGTGATTGGCGCTAAGTGCCATGCATTAATAAAAGGTAAATATTCGCCTGACATTGAAGATGTGAAGGCTGTTTCAGCAGCTATTCTTCGTCATCGTATTGTTCGTAATTATAAAGCGGAAGCCGAAGGAGTTTCAGTTGATAAAATTATTGAAGACCTATTGAAATAGTAGTTACTTATTTTCTTTAACCTTCTGATTCTTGTGGTTAACCTAAAAATGTTTTGCCATTAAGAATAAATAACTAATTTCGCACAATAATAATAAATAATAAATTTAACCTATATTTAATTAAAATGAAAAAAACTTACATTGTTTTAGTAGCTTCTTTACTACTTAGTTCTTTAGCTTCAAAAGCTCAAGACACCTTACTGTTCAATGATTTTCAACAACCACATTGGAAAGCATATGATACCTTAAATTCCCCTCCGGGAGTTTCTACAAGTACAACTTGGTATTTGTTTAATGCAAATCCTTTAGCTAATGGTGCTGCAAGTTATCGCCCAAATCGTTGGTATTTATCTTATCCTGTTTCAAAAAATGATATGTATGCAACAGGTATGTCAGATACAAGCTCTACAAGTGTAATTACACCGGATACAAACACAGTTTTGGCAGCTAGTTCTTGGACAAATCTTGGGGATGGAGCAAACGCTCTTGAAGCAAATTATTGTATCTCCCCAAGTACTAAGTTAGGAACTCATGATACTTTATTTTGGAAATCAGCTCCTTTTCAAACTCCTCGTTATGTTGACAGATATTCAGTTTTAATTTCAACATCTTCTAACGACTTCGGAGTATTTACTGATACAATTTTTAGAGCAGCCGAAATGGTGGGTACACCACCTGTAAATACTGATACGCTTTATGCTGATTTTACATTCACCTGTTATAATGGGAGTATTCCAGCAGCCAATTATTTTGTACACGGATTAGATGGAACATACATTGATCCTGCCGGTACAACAACACCAATATCGCATCGTGGAAAACTTCATCCGTTTAGTTTCCCATTGGACGCGTATGCAAATCAAACCATTTTTGTTGCTTTCTTGAGCGACTCTCATGATGATAATGGTATTACTATTGATGATATTATGATTCGGGGCAATAAAAATACACAAGGGGTTAATGAATATATTAATGAAATGGGATTAAGTATTTATCCTAATCCTGCAAATGAAGTTGCAAAAGTTAATTTCAAACTTACTGCTGAAGCATCAGTTTTGTTGAATGTATATGATGTTGCAGGGAAATTGGTTTACTCTGAGAACAAAGGAACAATGGCTCAAGGAAATCACTTCTCGAATCTTAACATTTCTTCTTTTGCAAAAGGTTTCTATACTGTATCTGTTCAAACAAGCATTGGTAACAGTATTGTGAAATTGATTGTTCAATAAAAAATAAATTTTATTTGCCCTCCGATATTTACGGAGAAAGGGCATAACAGCTAACAGCGATATTAATAAGTTGGATTTATTAATATCGCTGTTGGGCTTTAATAAATAGAATGCTATAGTTATTTTGATTTAGCATTAATTAAAAACACAACTATGAATTATTTAGATTTCGAAAAGCCAATTGCAGAATTATACGAGCAGTTGGAAAAGGTAAAACAAGTTGCAGAGAAGAGTGGCGTTGATGTTTCAAAAACACTTGAAGACATTGAAGGAAAAATCAAACAGGCGCGTACGGAAATTTATAGTAATCTTACTCCTTGGCAGCGGGTACAAGTTTCCCGCCATCCCGACAGGCCATATACATTAGCTTATATTGAGTATATTACAGGAGGCACCTTTATGGAACTTCATGGAGACAGAACGGTGAAAGATGACAAAGCGATGGTTGGCGGGTTCGGCAGTGTAGACGGAAAGACAGTAATGTTTATTGGTCAGCAAAAAGGTATTACAACCAAAATGCGTCAGATTCGGAATTTCGGAATGGCAAACCCTGAAGGGTATCGTAAAGCATTACGCTTAATGAAACTCGCGGAAAAGTTTAATAAACCAATTGTAACTATTATCGACACACCCGGTGCTTTCCCTGGCATAGAAGCAGAAGAACGCGGACAGGGAGAAGCGATTGCACGTAATTTATTGGAGATGTTTCAACTAAAAGTTCCGGTAATTTGCATAGTTATTGGAGAAGGTGCTTCGGGTGGTGCTTTGGGTATTGCTATTGGAGATAAAGTATTGATGCTGGAGAATACATGGTATTCGGTAATCTCTCCCGAATCATGTTCCTCTATTTTATGGCGTAATTGGAATAATAAAGAACGGGCAGCTGAAGCATTAAAATTGACACCGAAAGATATGTTGGAGAATAAACTTATTGATGGAATTATTCCTGAACCTTTAGGTGGAGCGCATACTAATCAGGAGGAAATATTTAAGACGGTAAAAGCAGAAATATTAAAACATATTAATTCTTTAGAGAAATTAAGCCCTAAAAAACGTGTTGACCAAAGGATAGAAAAATTCTGTTCAATGGGTGTGGTGATTGAAGAGTAATAGGAATAAGAACTATAAAGTAAATCCGATAGGTTATTTTACCTGTCGGATTTTCTATTTAGTATCATCTTAATTATAAGTATTGTAAGTTGCCATTTCTGTCTGTAATTGTTTGATTAATGCGCTAATTGCTTTGTTTACTCCGTTTACCACCCAAACTTTACCAAAGTTCGGGCAACGGCGTATAGAGATTACCTAACCTTGTCTTGCGATTGGGTAATCTTACAATGCGATTGTGTAATCTTACGATAAGATTGGGTAAATTTGCAATGAGATAGGTCATTTCGTGATGAGATTGGGTAAGATATAGGATAGATTAATCCGCGCTTAGGATTGTTATTTATCAGGAGTTTTCGCTTTATCTGCAGGGGCAGATTTCTTCTTCTTGTTAGGAGTTACCGCATTCAAATAGCGCAGAAACAAATCACCGATATAATCAAATTCATCTCGGTAGAAAATCCCAACACCTTGAGTGTATGGTCCACTGGCATAAATTTGGGTATTGCCAATATCATTAGCTTTATTGTAAGCTTTAACTCGTACTTTGCCATCTTTAGTAATTTTATATTCAGCATTTACATCGCCAATTAGATTGGTTGATTGACTGCTTGCATTCTGACTATTACTAAGGTTTCCATCAATAGTTAATTTATCATTGAACAATTGAGTAGAGAGGGCAACTCCTAATTCCTCCTTACTTATGGCATCTCCCGGACGATAATTTATACCGACATCAAAGTTTTTACTCACCTGACTTAACAAATTACTAAGTTGATTAGAGAGAAGTTCACTCGTACTCATTCCTGCACCAAGCGCTGTTTGGTCCATTACATTTCCTGCCCCCCCGCCAGCAAGTTGGTATGGAGTTACAAAACTGCCTAAAATCAATAAAGAAAACACTTGTCTGTTTCTTTCAGCATCATTATTAATGTAGCTTAAAACAGTTTGTTGTGTGGTAGGATCGGCCGAAGGAATACCAATGTCAAAATTGATTTCGGGGGACAATAAATCTCCATTCATCAATAATTTTAGATCAACAGGGTATCTTTTCTTGGTATCCAAATGACTTGTCGAATCGAAGAAGGGAGCCAATGAAGCACGTGTTTTATATATCGCAGATAAATTCATGTCCGCTTTGTAGGGCACGCCACTCCATCGTATTGTTCCGCCATTTTCCAAATCAAACTTTTTATTAATGATATTCTGAAGTGTAAATAAATAATCACCATTTTCTATAACATATTCACCATACATTTTGAAATCTCCTTTGGAATTAATTCGCAGGCTTATATCTCCGTTACCACGAGCTTTGATTATATCACCTACTTTCTGATCAAAAATTAACTGAACTTCAGCATCCGGTGTAACATCTAAATTGAAGTTAAGGGTTAATCCTCCAAGTAAAATTTTATAATTGTCTTTTACTTTTAAACTGCTGTCTTTCCTAATATAAGTGATGAAATTATTTTCTGATACTTCTGAAGTTTTTGAAAGAGGGATGAATATTTTAGTTAATTCTGTTTTTGAAAGGGGGTTATACTTATCAGATTTTTCTGAAGGAGCTATTTTTTCTGTCTTCACATTTGCATCAATACTGATGTTATCAAGGTACCCATAAATATTTACTAAGCCAGTAACAAAAGCCTTCCCATAGTATAAATTATTGTTGGATTCAGTAGTGTTCAAACACATGAATTTATTTGTTTGAATATCGAAGTCCAATTGAAAATCCTTAAAGTTGTCGTGATATAGTTTCCCGGAGACTATTGCTTTGTTACCATTTTCGTCATTTATGTCCATATCGACTACACTAAACGAATTACTATTAATAGCTAAATCATGCTTGCAGCTATAGGAAGTATTTAAATAATCTACGGTTATCTTTTTAGCATTAACATTAACAAGTCCTGAAAGTAAAGGTTTTTTAACAGAGCCGTTAAGCTTTAAATTACCAGCAAATGAGCCTTTGAAATTGGAGCAATATTCTTTTACATATGGTTCAAAGATCTGCATATTCAAAGCTTCCAGATTTATGTTTAAATCAATATTATCTTCCTGCTTTTTAGGGTAACAATTTCCGGAAAACAAAAGATTTGGAATTGCACCTAATGAAAATGAACCATTTAAATACAGTGATTCTTTTGCCGCATCCCACGTGCTTACTATGGTGCCATCACCTATTTCATTATCATTTAGGAAAACGGATTTAAAAGTGTTGTTACTTGTAAGAACAAAGTTGTGGTAGAGATCAGTTATTGTGGACTCCCCATTTATAATACCTTTGAAAGAAGCGTTTGAACCTTTTGTTAACAGATTAATATTTGCAAGATTAAAACCGGTTAACAATAATTTTATCTGATCTGTCTTGTTATTGGATATAATACCGTTTAAAGCGAATGATTGATTCTCATGCTCAAACTTAATATTATTTACAGCAATATAATTGGAATCAATTAGAACTTGGTTAGTTCTGTTGATTGTCCAGGAAGAATCTGAAACAACGAAAGAGGAAGGCAGAATTTTAAACTGGATTCTTTTTTTTGCATCAACATTTAAGAGGGCGTTAAAGTCTCCTTTGTATTGATTTGATGTTTTATTATCCCACGTTACAGCTAGGTTAGCACTGTCATTGCGCGTATGGGTCTGAATATTAAAATCGGTTAACCAACTGCTATCGGAAGTATAAAGCCTTTTACAACCCGTATTAAAATCCATGCTGCCATTTGTTTTTGCTTCCAAATACCAATCTTTAATTACAAACCCTTTAATGGTGAGTTTATCTGAACTTCCATTCAGTATCAACTTATTTGTAACAGAATTATAATTCCCCTGAACAACAGTTCTGGTACCAATTTTAATATCAGGAAAAAATAAACGGGTAACATCATCCGTTTTATTAAATACAAATTTGTAATCGAAGTTTTGAGGAAGAATATTTTTATTTTTATTGGTGTTTCCATAATAGGATGGCAAGTAATTACTCAATAAGTTTTCAATTGAACTGGGTAATTCAAGAACTTTAAACTCCCCTTTAATTTTGCCATCTATAAAATCAGATCTTAATTTAATTGTTTTAATGCCTTGTTCTTCTTTCGAAGTAAGGTCGAAGATGCTTATCTTATAGGTTTCATTCCCTTGAATATATACCGTATTGTCAAAATAAATCTGTCCATTTAAATTGTCAATATTATTTCCTGTAACCTCAACAATAACTTGTGTAGAAAGAGAAGTCTTTTTGGTTGAATTCACAAAGTGTAAGGCAGCTAAGTCTGTATTGTTTAAACTAGCAGTAAAATCCAGATGTGGTAACTTATGAGTAAAGTCAATCATGCCTTTAAAGTCTAAATCAATATTTGCATTAGCAACTCTGAGCTTTCCGTTAAAGATTTTGTCAGCTACACTGCCTTCTACAGCCAAATTTTGATACATGTAATTATTTATTTCAATACTGTTGACAGTACCGTTCAATTTAGCATTAACATCTTCTAATGTAAATCCAGAGCCATCAATATCCAGATTAACTGTTGCTTTTCCTAGCTTCTTAATATTAAAAAAGTTGCCGAAATCGAACGCAGTTGATTTTAATTTTCCTTTATAAAACTCTTTCTTTTTCAAAGTATCATGCCTTACGGAAAGGTCAGAAGATAGTTCACCAAGCGCAGATGAAAAATTTCCATAAGCATAAAAATCATTGTATAAGCCGGTAAAAGTCCCATTAAATTTCATGTCTCCCAATTTCGCAAAACTGGATGGTACTTCAAGCATTTTATTACTGTCGAAAGGAGGGATTGGGATATGCTTTAAATCAAAATAGTTGGTTGTAAAGTTTTTTACATTAAAGTAAAAAACTGTTTCATCAATATTGGTTAATCCGGTTAAACTTACATCACCTATAAATTTGGTGGCTCCTCCAATTGCCAGATTCATATCCTTTCCTTTTAATCGGTTTACAGTGCCGTCTATTTTTCCGGTCAGAATGATTTTTCTTTGAAGCCCCTTCAGACCAGGAGCAAAATAAGCTATGTCATTCATTTCAACTATAGACTTATTAAAATTACCGTGCATCGAAACAGAGTCTGTGAAATTAATCCAGTCGCTCCAATGCTTATATTTGAATTCTAAATTTGTTGCGATGTTACTTTTGGGAGTAAGTATTTTTAATTCATCAACTCTAAGCCCGGCAGAACTTAATTTTACTTTGCCACTAAAGTTTTGTAAATAAAAGCCACATTTTTCTTTTGTAGAAAAATTATCAATCTTAGCAAGGATTGTGTCATGTTCAAATCGGATGTCATTTAATTGCCCGTTGATACTTCTAGTGTTCAAGTCAGTATATTTTATGCCTTTGGTAGTGCTTGTGTCAGCCTCTCGACGATATATAAATGCGGTATTTACAAATGTAACACCTGCGAATTTTATATCCCAGCTGCCATTATTCTTTTTGGTAGTATCGCTTGATTTAAACGCATCAATTAAAAACTGATAATTAAAATCATCTTCCTTTTTATACTTTATCAGTTTTGCATTTATGTTCAGAAAACTGATATTTCCGAAGTGAAGTATATGCTGCTTGAAATTGGTTACATCAAAATCAACTTTAAGTTTTTTAGAATAGAATAAAGTATCATGATGCAAATCCTGAATAAACACATCATCCATTATCAGCGTTTTGAAAAACTGAATATCCATATTGCCAATTTCAACACGTGTATTCAATTTCTTCGAAAAATAATTGGCTGTTTTATGTGCAGCAAATGTTTGTACAGAATGTATTTGAATGGCTATAAATAGCAGTAACACTACTACAAGAATTGTAGATACTATGCGAATTAATATTTTACCAAGTTTTTTAATACCTTTGAGTTGTAGATAGTACCAATACTGAATGGTACAAAGTTACTAATTATGAGCAAACCAATTATTATTCTCGGTATCGAATCATCCTGCGATGACACTGCTGCTGCAATTATTAAAGAAGGCAAATTACTTGCCAATGTTATTGCCAATCAGGATGTGCACAGGCAGTATGGAGGAGTGGTACCGGAGCTTGCCTCGCGGGCACATCAGCAAAATATTATTCCTGTTGTAGATAGTGCCATTAAAAAGGCAGGAGTGAAAAAAGAAGATATATTGGCAATTGCATTTACAAGAGGACCCGGTTTAATGGGTTCCTTATTAGTAGGAACCTCATTTGCAAAATCTTTTGCTATGGGTTTAAATATTCCTTTGATTGAAGTGAATCATATGCAGGGGCATATACTGGCGCATTTTATCAAAGAAGAATCCAAAGCGGCTAATCAAATAATAAAGGTAGAATCACCTACTTTCCCTTTCTTATGTTTGACTGTTTCTGGTGGCCATACACAAATTGTTTTGGTGAAAGATTATTTTGAAATGACGGTATTAGGTGAAACAATAGACGATGCGGCAGGTGAAGCTTTTGATAAGGCAGCAAAAATTATGAACCTGCCATATCCCGGCGGCCCTTTGATTGATAAATATGCTAAGGAAGGAAATCCTAAACGATTTAAGTTTACTAAGCCTCAAATAGATGCATTGAACTTTAGTTTCAGTGGATTAAAAACAGGCTTTATGAATTTTATTAATTCGGAGACCGCTAAGAATTCGGATTTCGTTAAGGAAAACCTAGCTGACATCTGCGCATCAATACAACAAACTATTATTGATATTTTGATGAGTAAATTAAAAACGGCAGCTTTGGAGACAGACATCAATCATATTGCAATTGCTGGTGGAGTGTCTGCCAACAGTCAATTGCGTGCTACTTTATATCAAATGGAGAGTGAACTGGGTTGGAAGGTTTTTATTCCTGATTTTTCTTATTGTACTGATAATGCTGCAATGATTGCCATTACAGGATATTATAAATACATGAAAAATGATTTTACAACACAAGCTACTAAACCATTAGCAAGATATGCACTTTGATAAGTTGTATATGTTGCTGAAATGAAATGGAAATCTAGTTTATTTAATTTCTAATGATTCGTTATTCGTTTATAAAATATATTCTTTTTGTTTTTCTGTTTGCTTCGTATGTTGGGGTGAATGCAATTACATTGGGAGATACAATACGATTTAATAAGAAGCGAATTGTGGATTTTAGAGATAAAATAATCGACGCCCCAATTGTAATTAAAACTAGCCCTACTGCTTTTATCTATGGCGGTATATTTCCCTTCACTGCAGAATATCGTTTAATGGCCGAAATAACAACCAGTAGAACTCAGGCGGACCAGGCAAGTTTTTCTGTATTGGGAAAAAGTATGTTGTTACAGGCAATTGAAACAGCTTCCAACTATTCTACTTCCGAAATTCTGAAAGTGAGTGGATGGCGAGTGCAATATGCACATAAGTTTTATTTAATCTCACGAAAAAAATTTGCTCCTTCTGGTTTTTATATCGGCCCATTACTGTCGTATTCCAACGCTCATATTGCATTAGGATTAAGCCGCTATTATACCCATACATATTATGATTTCAGGAATTTTAATGCAAACGTAATGATTGGTCTTCAGGCAGCAAAAAAGAATAGGGTTACGTTTGAAGTATATGCTGCAGCAGGTTATAAATCAAATAAGTTATTCTATCATGCCACTTCCTCCAATATAGGGCAGTTGGATACAAGTGATTATGGCATACTTTATAATACTCACATCAACGCTACTTTTGGAATAAATATGGGATATGCTTTTTAGTTTATTCTTTCCGAACAACTAATTTCTGGTTGTAAATTACTTTATTCGAACGCATCGCCCTCACAAAATAAATTCCTTCGGCAAGTTTCGGAATATCCACAAATGTTTGTTCAATAGAACTTTCTATATTTTTTGAATAAACCAAACTGCCTGATTCATCATATATAGAAAGGGTAAGTTGTTTCAACTCTTTGTTTTTAAAAGTTATAAAAAACTTTTCTGTTGTAGGATTCGGGTAAATGGAAATCTCCGGTACATCCTCCGGATTAATAATAGTGATGCCGCCAAGGTTACCGGTGTTCACACTTGCTTTTGCAAAAAAGATATTTAAGGTTCCGGTTCGTGTATCGCCCCAAGCTGCATAAATAGTATCGTTCAATAATTCACAACTCATAAAGTCATTTCCGTTTTGTAATAATATAGAAGCGAAAGCCGATGATGTACTGCTGAGTTTAATGTTGGGCTGAAACGTAGCTCCATTATCATGCGATACTGCGCAATAAGTATCCGTATTCTGCGAATAACCTGTGCCTGTGCCATTCCTGCGGTCGCGCCATACAATTACCAGATTATTGTTTTTATCATAACTGCCCCAAGGCATATCCTGCCCCAAGCCATTGCCTTGTGCATCATCATTCACTCTTACCAGCGCACTCCACGTTACACCGCCATTGTTGGTGGTGCTTACAAAAATATCAGGGTCGCCATACGTGGCAGCCACAGCAATAAAAGCCAGTTGGTTTGCATTCATCGGGTTGGCAGCAAAATGATAACCTACTTTAAAACTACTGTCGGCACTTGATAAACCTACAGGGTTTACTACCAAATCGTGATATTGAAATGTAGCTCCACGGCTATATGATTTTGCAAAAACTATTTTTGGATATACCGATTGCGAAGCCAAATAACTTGGATAGGCACAGCATAAAGCACCATCGGCAGATACCGCAGGAGCAGCCATAGGCGCAGCAATTACATTGCCTACCAGATGATTGGTAGTATCCACATATCTGTATGCGCTCCATGTTTGCCCGCTATCCGCCGACGTTTTAAGATACGGACGGTTTGGTGGTGCAATCCACGGAGCAGGTTTCGAGGTTATATAAAAAGTACCATCGTGCGCAGTTCCCGAATTATCAGTTACCATCCAGGGGCGGTCAATAGGTAGCTTGGATGGCGCTTCCAACAATGCATTCCACGCTTGTGTAGGTGCCGACCATGCTATACCGCCATTCATCGAATGCGTAATATACACTCCTCCGGAATCAGGCGACTGGTGCGAATCAATATAACTTAAATAAAGTGTACCGTTTTTACGGAACTGCATCGATACATCTGCCGAAGTCCATGAGGAGCCAAAATGAGGATTTACATGCGTATTGCCCCAAGTAGCGCCTCCATCAAAACTCGCCTTGCTTTTTATCGCCACCTTATATCCGGTGTTTATATCATCAGCCATCCACGCTACCACTATATTATTTGGATTCGTGGGATTAATAGCCAGATAAGGTTCGCCTTCAAAAGTGGAAGTAAGTGAAATGTTAATATTTGCCGGCTGTGCAATAACTGTAAAAATCGAATAATAAATCGAGCAGAGTGTGATAAGAAATATTTTTTTCATGACGAGTTTGTATTTACTAAACGAATTATACTAATTGAAGTTAAATGTAATCGATACGTAAAGGTACTTTATTTTCGGTAACCTTTTTTCTAAATCGATAATGTGTTTTTTATAAAGTTTTATATAATTTGTTTGAGGGAAAAGTTCGCTGGTGAATTACACCCGTCAAGGCAAGTTTCTGTTTGTTTTAACGAAACACCAACGAGGGGTAGTTTATTACTGTTTATTTCCATAATTATATCTTTTGCTAAGGGCAATTATTTTTAAATTGCCCACTACTATTTTTAAATTGCCCACTACTATTTTTAAATTGCCCACTACTATTTTTAAATTGCCCACTATTATTTTAAATTGCCCACTATTATTTTAAATTGCTCCAATTATTTTTACTTTGAAAACCTTTAATGAACTTAACGGCACAAATTTATTTGGATAATAGAAAACTAAATGAGAGGAACTTCTCAGCATTTAATTATTATACAGCCGAAAGACCTCTACTCTTTATCATCCCGTTTTATCTGGAGGATAAAGGGGGAAGGTTTTGAAAAAATAATCTTAGGTTAATAAAGTAATTGAATTATGAAAAAGGTTTAAAAAAAACAATCAAACAATAAGTCGTACATTTGTTTTATCAAATTATTAGGTAGCCATTTTAATTGATAATTCCACGTATGAAAAACCGTTTACCTTTTATTTTCTTAATTATTTGTTTAGCACTATCCTTTAATACTAAAGCACAGGCACCCGGCTGGGCATGGGCTGCCAATGGAGGAGGTACACAGGACGAAGAGGGCAAAAGTATTACCACCGACTTAAATGGCAATGTATTTGTTACCGGTTTTTACCGAAGCCGCACCATTAAATTTGGCAACTTCACGCTTACCAATGTTGATACATCGGGCGCTACTGATGATGTTTTTCTGGTAAAATATGATTCAACAGGATTAGTAAAATGGGCAAAAAGTTTCGGCGGTAAATATGATGATGAAGGCACATCAATAAATACCGATTATAATGGCAATGTGTATCTCACAGGAAATTTTACGAGTCTTACTATGAAAGTAGGCTATATAAATCTTACTAATACAAATACGGATTCGCTATCGCTAACTTACGACGGTTTTACTGCCAAATTTAATTCGTTGGGAAATGTGCAATGGGCAAAGAGTTTTGGCAACTTAGGTGACGAAAATATAAATGGAGTATCTGTTGACCTTTCTGGAAATATATATATCACTGGTAATTATAGCAGCGATACCGTTTATTTTGATACATCAAAAGTTATTTCAGATGGAACTGCAAATATTTTTATTGCAAAGCTTAATTTGTTCGGAGATGTACTTTGGGCTAAATATGCAGGCGGAAACAAAGATGATAAAAGCATGGCTATAGCTACCGATAGTGTTGGTAACATTGCTATCACCGGATATTTTTTTAGCAGTACTATTACTTTCGGCAGCACACTATTGCAAAAGAGAGATACCACAGGCAGCCCTGTTACAGGTTATAGCAACGATATTTTTATTGCCAAATACAATCCGAATGGAGGTGTGATGTGGGCTAGAAGTGCCGGTGGAAGCAATTTATATGTGGATGATATAAGCAGTAATGCCATTGCCATGAATACAAAAGGGGATGTTTATATAACTGGTTATTTTCGTTACGACAGTCTGTATTTTGGCCATGTAATGTTGACAGGAACGTATCAAACAAGAGATATTTTTATTGCAAAATATACTACTGTCGGCAATATGGCATGGGCAAAACAAGCGGGCAGAGGCCTTGATGATGAAGGAAGAGGAATTGCAGTTGACAAATCAGATAATATATATGTGGCAGGTTATTATTCAGCAGACACAATAGTTTTCGACACGGTTACATTATCAGCTCAAACGATGGATGCTGAAATGTATGTTGTAAAATTAAATCCTTCCGGCAATGTAATATGGGCTAAAAGCGCTGGTGGCACCAGTGGAGATTTTTGTAACAGTATTACGGCATTTAATATTGATAAGGTGTATATCACAGGTCAATATTATAGTTCGACCATTTCTTTTGATGGTTTCACTGTTACCAATCAAGGCACAGGAGATGTGTTTGTAGCGCGTTTATATCCTCTGATGGATGGTGTGGAGCAATATTCAAGGGTTGATAATAATTTAATTATATATCCAAACCCTTCTGTTCAATTTGCTACTATCTCTTATTCACTTAAAACTCCTGCATCCATCTCCATTGAAATATATAATGAGCTGGGTGAAAAAGTTTCTTCAATAATTAATAATGTACGGCAATCCGAGGGTGATTATAGATATGTTTTCACAGCTGCTCAATCGGGAATTTATTTTGTAAAACTCCAGTCTGCGGAAGGAGTAGAAGTAAAACGAGTGGTGTTTACAAAATAGGAAAAAGTAAGTAATTATAAAACGAGAAAAGCCCCGCACAATGCAGGGCTTTTCCTTTATAAAGCGGAGAAAGAGGGATTCGAACCCCCGGAAGTGTTACCTTCAACAGTTTTCAAGACTGCCGCAATCGACCACTCTGCCATTTCTCCGAGCGCAAAAGTATCATTTTTTTGTTCCCATAAATAAAAAACTGTGAAAAATATATTTATTCTTAACTTTGTCCTTCATTCCCAACCAATTTTAAGGATATAATGAGCGTAATTAAAAGGTGTTTTATTGTTATTAGTTTTGTGTTTATTGCTTCCAATTCGTTCGGAATCAACCCTATTAAAGCATTTCTTACATATTCCACCTTTAATACTCCATCAAAAGGGCCTTATGTTGAAACATATATTTCTGTTTTTGGCAATACAGTAAATTTTGTAAAAAATAATTCGGGTAAGTTTCAGGGAGAAGTTGACATATCTATTGTCTTTTCGCAGAACAATGAAATTAAAAGTGCACTTAAGTATACATTATCAAGCCCTGAAGTAGTTGATACAACAAAAAATTATCCCAACTTCCTCGATCTGCACCGTTATCCACTGCCTAATGGAAAGTATGATATGGAAATATCTATAGCTGATAAAAATAAATCCTCTGATAAACCTTTCAGTACAAAAGTCCCTGTAATTATTAATTTTAAAGATAGTATCATCTCTGTTTCAGATATCGAAGTTTTGGAATCGTATTCCAAAACAAAATCTCCAAATGCTCTTACAAAAAGTGGATATGATTTGGTTCCTTATGTTTCCAGTTTTTATCCTGAAAATAGTAATCAGATAAAATTTTACGCTGAAATTTATAATGCAAAGAAAGTAGTAGGGGAAGGGCAAAAACTGATTCTTAGTTATTCAATTCAATCATACCAGACCAGAACCCGTTTGAATGATTATAGTTTATTTTCAAAACAAACAGCCAATGATGTAAATATATTATTAGCCGAATTTAATATTACGCCACTGCCTTCCGGCAATTATAATATTACTATCGAAGTAAAAGATAAGGACAATAAAGTACTTGCCGTTCAAATCCTTCCTTTTCAAAGAAAGAATAAGAAAGGTAGTTTGGCAATGGAGGATTTAAAGACGATTGATGTTTCAAATACATTTGCTTCCCGATTTAAAAGTGTGGATACACTATCGGATTACATTCGTTCACTTCGTCCTATTTCTGGTTCTGCGGAAATTCAATATTCCGAGAATCAATTAAAAGGAAAGGATCTGGAGTTAATGCAACAGTACTTTTACAATTTTTGGAGAACAAGAAATGCATTGCAACCCGAAATTGCTTGGGAAGATTACCATACTGAAGTGTTAAAAGTGAATAAAGAATACGGCACTTTCGGGCGTAAGGGTTATGATACAGATAGAGGCAGAGTATATCTGCAGTATGGCGCACCTGATTATTTAAGTAAGTATGATAACGAGCCGAGTTCATATCCTTACGAAATATGGCAATACAATGAATTAAAGGATAAATCAAAGGAATTTACATTGGCGCATAACCGACAATCAAATAAAAAATTCGTTTTCTACAATCCTGATTTAGTTTCCAATAATTACAAATTAATTCAATCCAATGCTATTGGAGAAATAATAGATGCTAGGTGGGAGTTGCTTATTTACAAGCGTCAACTGGATATGCAATCATCCAATCTGGATACAGAGAAAATTGACCCAAGTTTCATCACTAATATTGATGACCAATATAACAACCCTCGCTAGCCGTTTAAATATGTTTGTAATAAATATCAACAATTCTTCTTCTATAGAATGAAAGTAGCTGTTGTTATTTTAAATTGGAATGGGAAACATTATCTCGAGAAATTTTTACCATCAGTAGTAGCCAATAATTCTTCTTATGCCGAAATAATTATTGCAGATAATAATTCCACTGACGATTCAATATCCTTTTTAAAGTATAATTATCCAACTATAAAAATAGTTCAGAATGATGTTAATGGCGGATTTGCTAAAGGATATAACGAAGCCTTAAAACATGTATCGGCAGAATATTATGTTCTCTTAAATTCGGATGTGGAAGTTACTCCCGGTTGGATTGATAGTATTATTACATTGATGGATAATGATAAGTCGATAGCAGCTTGCCAACCTAAACTAATTGATTTTAAGGATAGAAATATTTTTGAATATGCCGGAGCAGCAGGAGGATTTATTGATAAGTTTGGTTACCCATTCTGTCGAGGACGAATTTTAGATAACATTGAAGAAGACAAAGGTCAATATGATGATTTCCGTGAAATATTCTGGGCAACAGGCGCCTGTCTATTTGTTAGAGCTGATTGTTTTAATAGTATTAATGGTTTTGATGAAGATTTTTTTGCTCACATGTAAGAAATAGATTTATGCTGGCGATTAAAAAACAGAGGTTATAAAATAATGTATTGCCCTGATTCAATTGTTTATCATGTGGGAGGCGGTACATTAAATAAGGTAAATTCGCATAAAACATTCTTGAATTTCAGAAATAATTTAATGTTGATTTGTAAAAACCATCCGCCAAAATATTTCTTCTCCAAACTAATTACACGAATGATAATGGATGGAATTGCAGGCTGCAAATTTTTGCTAGCTGGCCAGTTTTCCCATTTCTTCGCTGTTCTAAGGGCTCATTATTATTTTTACAAATCACTTGGTAAAACACTGAAGAAACGAAAAGAATTAAAAAAAGAAATTACAGAGTATACTACTACTGCTGTTTATCTCCACAGTGTTGTTGCTGATTATTATATCAGAGGCAAAAAAACATTTAAAGAAATAGATTTGAAAGATAGATTTATGTAATTACATAAAACTTTCAATTGCTAATCGGTAGGAATCCAACCCGAAACCTGAAATAGAACCTTTGCATTTAGGAGCAATCAATGAATTATGTCTGAACTCCTCACGAGCATAAATATTGGAAATATGCACTTCAATT
>CAIRRW010000509.1 GCA_903881065.1 uncultured Bacteroidota bacterium | reverse complement strand
ATTAACAATCAAATAAAATTCAGTAGCCTGCATCCAATATCCAAAAATTTTATATATTTGCACCCCCTTAACAAAAGGGAAATTGAAAAACAAAATAATAATTAAATAAAAAACGAATGTTAATAGTACAAGTAAAAGAAGGTGAACCAATAGAAAAAGCACTTAAAAAATTCAAAAAGAAATTTGAAAAAACAGGTGTTGTAAAAGAATTACGTAATCGTCAGAAATTTACAAAACCATCTGTTGTTTACCGTGAAGGCAAGAAAAAAGCTGTTTACGTTAAAAAGATGTATCAAGCTTTAGAAGCTTAATTTTTTTTCTGAATAATATTTCCCAAAAGAGGAAGTATTTAATTGTTTGTTTTAACTTTACGGAGTTATTAATAATGAATAATTAAATGTTTCCTCTTTTTTTATGGAATTAACGGTAATTAAAGATGGTTTTATACAATACCTGCAATTTGAAAAGAGATTTTCAAATCATACGCTTGTGGCTTATACCAATGATTTAGCCCAATTTATTACCTACCTCGAAAAGACTTACGAAATAAAATCCATTGAAGAAATAAATCACACGGTTGTACGTTCATGGATTGTAAGTTTAATGGAAAACAAGATTTCTCCCCGTTCTGTTAACCGAAAAATAACAACACTCAAATCGTTTTATAAATATTTGTTGCGGCAGAAAATTGTTTCCGAAAATCCAATGCTAAAAATTCAATCTCCTAAAACATCAAAACGTTTGCCCATTTTTGTTGAAAAGGAAAAGATGGACATGTTGCTCGATGTTGTTGACTTTGGTGAGGATGAGGAAGGACAACGGAATAAATTAATAATTGAACTTTTTTATGCAACAGGTATGCGTTTATCGGAATTAATTAATCTTAAAGAAACGAATATTGATTTCCATCAATGCCAATTGAAAGTGCTTGGTAAAAGAAATAAAGAACGAATTATTCCTTTCAATAAAGAAATAAAAGCAACGATTGAAAGTTATATAAAATCTAAAAAGGATTTGCCTAATGAATTTTTATTTGAAACAAAAAAAGGCAAACGAATTACTGAAGAGACTGTGTATGGAGTGGTTCGCAGTTATCTTTCACTTGTAACTACCATTGATAAAAAGAGTCCGCATGTGCTGCGCCATACTTTTGCAACTCACATTCTTAATAATGGTGCGGATTTGAATGCTATAAAAGAATTACTTGGTCATGCAAACCTTTCGGCAACGCAAGTATATACGCACAACACTGTTGAGAAATTAAAAAGTATTCATAAACAGGCGCATCCGAGAGCGTGATTAGTCCTGAGTTTAACAGATCTTTATCTGATTTTAATTTTAAATATATTAAATTGAATTTGGCTTTTATGGAATAGTTAATCCAAAAACACTTACATCATCTGTTTGTTCGTTACTCCCTTTCCAATCAATAAACTCTTTTAAAAGCAACTCTCTATGATTAGCAGGATGATGGCTTCCTACCAAAGATATTAATGTTTTGAAACGTTGGCTACTGAATTTTTTATTATCCTTTCCTCCAAATTGATCCATAAATCCATCGGAACTCATAAAGATTGAATCACCTGGCTGCATGTCTATAGTTTTAATAATGTCTGGATCAACATTTTCAATTAGTTCATCGCCAAATATTAATTTACTGCCTTTTAATTCAATTAATTTTGATTTCCTGACAATATATAGGTTCAGTTTAAATCCAATGAACTTCAATTGATATCTTTCTTTATCAAAAAAGAAATAACCAAGTTCAACGGAATCGTGATTGAAATTATTGTTAAGTGTTTTTTTAAACTGGTTATTAGCTTTGCTAATAATCGTATTTACATCGTTTTTTAGTTTTGTTCGTTCAAATGATTCCCTTAAAGCACCAAAAGCTAATAGAGAAACAAACGCTCCTGGAACGCCATGACCTGTTGAATCGGCAATGCAATATGATAAATGAGTTTCGTTGTTATGATACCAGAAAAAATCGCCACTGACAATATCTTTAGGCATTAAAAGTGTGAAAGCATTTGGAATCTCTTTTGCAAAATCTGTTTCACAAGATAAAACAGATCTCTGAATTAGACCCGCATACTGAATACTATCGGTGAGTTGTTTGTTCTTGAATTTTATTTCGTGAACTTTTTCGTCAACTATTCTAGTAAGATTAGTATTTAGATTTATTAATTGAGTATTTGATTCGGTTAGTCTTAACTCAGTTTCAACTGCTTGAATGGCTTGTTTTATGGTAAGTTCGAAATCAATATCTTCAACAGGCTTTGTAAGCATTCGGTAAATGTGGGCATAATTTAACGAATGTATTATCGCATCTAAAGTAGGATTACCCGACATTAGAATTTTCTTAGCGTTAGGATAATATTTCATGGATTCACCCAACAACACATTTCCTTCCATTCCAGGCATCGAAAGATCGCTTATAATCAATGAAACACTTGTCCCTTTTTGTTTCATTGATTTTATCAATTCCAAAGCTGCTAAAGGGTCGTTAGCTGTTTCAACAGTGAAACTATATTCTTCCAAATTGTAAAGTTTTTCCTTGATGGAGAGTACAAGGTTTTCATCATCATCGATGATCAAAATTCGATGATGAAATGATTTTATTTCATCATTAATTATTTTTTCTACTTTATAATTTGTTGTTGTTTGAGTCATAGTTGTTTATTCTTATATAGAATATAGTTTTACCAGGTGCTGATGAAACATCAATGGCGCCACCAATTTTTGTAATTACATTTTTACAAATATTCAACCCGATCCCTGTTCCTCCCTGATCTTTTTTGGTGGTGAAATAAGGTGTAAATATCTTACTTCTAACTTCGTCAGATATTCCGCTTCCATTATCCTGAATGGCTATTACCACTTCTTCGTTTTCCTTATAAACATTTACGGATATAGTTCCTTTACTGTTTGTGGCTTCAATAGCATTTGCAATTATATTAATCCAGACGTGAATGATATGCTGGATATTACCTTCGATGAAACATTGTGTATTGTATTGAAAACTAAAATTGCAAGATTTCAAACGGTGCTTTAATAATACGATTGCTGTTTCAATTGATGTTATTAAATCGAACTTCTCTGTATAATTATCAGGAAGCTTATTGGTGTAATTTTTAAGTGTGGTTATTAAATATCTTGTACGACTTTTTGCTGTATCAAGTAATGAAAATGATTGTTTAGCAGATAAAAAGGAAATCAATAATTGGAATAATAATTCGCCGTTAGGTTGTGTAATAAATGAATTTAGTTCGGCATCGACAGCATAAATGCCTGAAGCCATAAGGTATTCAACTGCTCGTTGCGGATTACGCAAGTTGTATTTTGAAAGTTGTTCAATAAACTTTTCTTTCAACTCTCTTGTTTCCTGATTATTTGAAGAAGTGGTGGCAATCACCAATGAATTCAAATAATTTAATACGCGTTGAAATGCTTTTGTATCTTTTGTAGAATCGGTAAATGATACGAATGTTTTAAGAATGCGTTGATATTCGGCTTGAAGATTTTGCGATGAATATTCAATAGAACTGAAAGGGTTACTGATTTCGTGAAGGAAATCTGGAAGTAATTTATCCAGTACTTTAGTATATTCTTTTTCTTGAGCATCCGTGGTTTCGGAATTAGTTTTAGTGTTTTTTAATATTAAAAGTTCGGCTTTTAATCTTTGAATTTCTAAATCTTTCTCATCAATCGCTTCTTTTCTATAATCTGATTTAATTGGCTTAGCCAAAGTATTATCAATTGCTTTTTCTTCACTAGTCGATTTTAAGTGCTTTTCCAAAATTGAAGCTCGCTTATGCTGGAGATTCAAATGCTGTAAAAACTCTTCGTTTTCAGTAGTTACTTTTTCAATGGAATTAGCTTTATCCTTTGTTTCTATCATTACTTGTTTTTTTATTCATGCTAAAATTATACTAAAATGAAGGGTGCAAAAATCAATACCGGTTAATTTTATTAACGAGGTTGTGAACAATTTAAATAAGTTGGTTAGAAGCTGTAAAAATGTTATAAAATAATTACAACACTTCTTTTTAGACCTCATCCCCAGTCTTCTCCTTGAAGAAAGGAGAGGGGTTGCCAACGTATGAAGTGCTATATTTTATAAGAAACATTTTGGAATTGCTATCAGAAAGCTACTATTTGTTTATTGAAGGTTACTAATGCTCTATTATCGGTTACAAATGTTCTATTATGGGTTAAAGTGAGTCTATTATGGGTTAAAGTGAGTCTATTATGGGTTACAAATGTTCTATTATGGGTTACAAATGTTCTATTATGGGTTACAGTGAGTTTATTATTGGTTACAAATGTTCTATTGTGGGTTACAGTGAGTCTATTATTGGTTACGAATGTCCTATTATTGGTTACAGTGAGTTTATTGAGGGTTAAATTTGAGAGAGAAGGAGTTTTTTCATCTATTTAAATCCTCAAATAAAAAAATGATTAGGTAGAAATTTACAAAAGAAAAAGTGAAAGGAGAGGAAGTTGATTAGGATTGTTTTCTTCTATTATAAATAAATGCTACTAAAAGTGTGCAAATGAAGAAAAGTAATAATTTTAATAAATATGGCAGGACGGTGATGATTGTTCCCTGATTGAGAAATATTTTGTGGAACGCGTTTAATGCCCAATAGAGAGGCGAAAATTCGGAGAACATGCGGATAGCATCGGGCATAACGTAAACGGGAACCCAAATACCGCCTAGGGCAGCTAATATCACTACGGATACAGCTCCAAATGTGGATGCCTGCTGGTGTGTACTGAAGATTGTGCCTACCATAACACCATAACCAGTAGCTGCCAATCCTGTGCAAATAGCAGTAGTAACAATTGCTAAAATGCTTGTACCTATTACTAATTGCGGCAAATCTAAATGCGGCAATAAATACATGCCAACCAACAGCATTAATAGACATTGAATGAGGCAGATGAATAAGTAGGCGGTAATTTTTCCTGCCAATACGGTGATGTATGAACCCGGCATAGTGAGGATACGTGTGTAACTGCCGTCGTCGCGCTCTTTTATAATACTGCCCGACATGGATATGACGATAAAAAACATTCCGAATATTGTCCAGGCAGGAACATTGTGCTGTACCGAATTTAACTGTAATGCTTCTTTCGGTGTGTCGATTGTACTTACTTCGTTGAAGTTTACAAAGTCGCCCATTGGCTGATTTGTTTGAATTTGAGAACCGTCTTTATTTAATTCTTTTGAGAAATATTCCAATAAAGTTTGTGTTTCGAGTTTAGATGTAGATTGTTTGAGAGAGCTTAGAATAGAGGATTTGAAAGATTTTTTTGTTTCAGGAGAGAAATAAATCTGAAGATTTAAATCATTATTAATAATTGATGATGCAGGTTTAGAAGAATCGGAAAGTCCAATATCTGCAAGCTTTTGCGATACAAACTTGTTTACTTTTGTATTTAATAATTCGGTTGCATTGTCAGGAATAATAATCCCAATTTCGAACTTATCAGCTTTTATGGATTGTTTTACTTGCGTTTCAGATAAATCTTTCTTTGTAATTTCAAAAATCTTTGATTCTTTTAATCCAATTTCAATTGTTTTGCCTAGATTTCCTTTGTCATTATTAATTAAAAGCAAAGGTATTTTAAGTTCCTGATAATCGCGGAAGGGCGCATCTTGAATTAATGCCATTATTGTAATCATTGCTATAGGCATTAAAAACATGATTGCAAGTCCGCCAGAATCGCGAAGTAGAATTAGAAGTTCTTTATGAATAGTTGAAAATAGGCGTAACATTTTCTATTTACCTAATTTCATTTTAGATAATTTAACAAAAGCTTGCTTTTCAATATTGGATATTTCGAGGAGTAAATCGGCACAAATTTCAAAATCTTTTTGTTCGTTATTCGTTCTGCCTTTATAAATTCTGCCCATTTGTACTGCACTTTCGCGCCATAAATCACCTGATTTGGTGAAATCGTCTGATATATTCAGAAGTTTTTCCTGACCTAAATAATTACTTGCTTCTTCAAGAAAAGCTGCATATAAGAATCGGAATCCACCGCCACCTGTGCCAATCTCTTCCTGCATTCTGACAATTTGTGCCAAGAATAATCCTGCTTTCCGAGGGCCTAGTTTATCGCGCCAACTACGTATTTTTTTAGAAGTATATTTAATGCCATCTGTGCCAACAATGTTTCCTGGAAGGCGGAGCATCATTACTGTAGATTTCTTAATTCCCTTAGCAATTGCCTTATTTAATACTTCTTTACTTATTCTCTGAACGTTCTCAGGGAAATAAACCTGTCCTTTTGGAGCCAAAGGTCCTTTTGCAAAGCGTACCTTAAGCATGTCTGCTTCAGATAAAGTAGTAACGGTTTCCATTACAGGATCGCTAATAAGATAATTCCCATTTTCTTTCCCATAAACAATAATATTGTGAGCATTGAAATGAAAGCGATATTCAGGTGGAAAATAAGGCAGATTAAACACACCCACCTGACAACCTACAGGAACACCTTCTTTCACTTTCTGGTCAAGAAATTCAATTGCTTTCTGTTCGCTATTAAACTTGGTTCTGCTAACTTTTATTCCTAATGATTTACTCGCCTGGCTGAATATCCAACCTGGCATTGTTCTATAAGCAACAGCAGGCCCATTGTTGATAACCAAAACAGGCACATGGATATAAAACAATCCTGCACCTATACCAAAAACAAGAGGTTCAGACATAAACTCAAGTCCATGGTATCTCATTAAACTGGTTGCAACACCATTCTCACAATGCGCAGCCTGAATATGTTTAAATTGTTTTTCCAACTTTATTTATTCTTTAAAATCTTTTAATTCATTTATACTTATATCAAATATCTTGGCATAAGTAGTTAATTTTTCATTACTGAGTCTTTGAAAAACATAAGGTTTAAAATGTCTTTTGATTGTAAATTTCCAAAAACCTGTATATCCTGAAAGTACAGTTAAATCCATCAGTCGAAGTTCCATGAAATAATATACAGGACTCATTTCTCTATTTCTTACAGCCATACGAGCCAGTTCTACTCTTTCTTTAATATCATCCCAAGCGCTATCCAGTGCTTCTTTCTTAATATCCCATCCAGTACTAAGTCCTGTAGTATATTTCCCATTCGAATTTTTTACATACAGCAATTCGCGAGTCATTACTTCTAAAGCACTTTTGTCCTGCGGAAGTTCTTCTTTTTTCATTGTTGATATATTATTTCTATTTTAACAAAAATGATACTTTATTGTTCAGGACCACAATTTGTAGTTATTAATAATGCTAATTGTTCAAAAATACCAAATTAATTTAAACTTCCATTTATTTTAGATTTGATTTCAGTTCAAAATGATTTTCACTTTTCGACTTGTTAACTAATTTCTTGTCATATCATTAATCATAGTAAATTTGTGGAGATTATAAATTCTGTAAATGAAACTTTCAACTAACTATTTATTATTTCTATTGTTTTCAATTTCTTCCATTGCCATGGTAGCACAGGATCAGGGCAATGATGATGACGATGATGTGTCTCCAAGACAAGGTTTGATAGATGGTGGTCCAAAGAAGTATTATGTATTCAGCCCAAGAGTGAATGTGACCGTACCTCATGCGATAGCAAATAATTCCTTTAAAAAATGTTTTGTGGGCGTTTATGAAGCAAGTTGCGGATTAAATGTTTTTATTTACAAGGGCTTATTTATAGGAGGTAATTATGAAAATGGGTTGTTAAAAATCACACCGAATAAAATAAAGAATTACGAAGCGAATATGAAAATTGACAATGCATCAGGTAAAATTGGAGGAGATCTTTTCTTAGGTGAAAGGAATAGGATTGTTTTTTCAACGTCGCTTTCTTTTGGACAAAATTGGACACATTATTACGGCTTGGTTGCAAAGGATCCTCATAAAGTAATTACAAATACCAGCTATACCTGTACTTTTTATAAGCCAGAGTTAAATTTATTCTTCTTAGTGGATGATAACTTCGGGGTAGGGGTTACTATTGCCTATTCTGTTTATGATCACATTTTCAACCCTTATGATTTAAGTCTGAATGATTGGGCAGGATTCAGCAGTACCTCAACAGGCTCCACACAATATCTTAGTTTTGGATTTGGTGTATATTATAGTTTCTTAAAAAAGAAACATTAATAATACTATAAAATAAAAAAACATGCCTCACAGCATGTCCCTTTATTTTTGAAGAATAAGATCAACTTATCTTGCTTTCTTAACGTTGCAAGCATTCTCTCCTTTCGGACCACTTTCAATCTCGTATTCTACTTTGTCACCATCACCAATTTTGTCGATTAGACCTGATTTGTGAACGAACAAATCTTTACCACCAGAATCCTGAGTGATGAAACCAAATCCTTTTAAGGGATTAAAAAACTTTACTGTACCTTTTAACATGATTATTGTTTATTAAATTTCGTGCAAGTTACATAAATAATCAGTTTGCGAACTTATTTATTCCGTATCTATTCGTTTAATAGAACATCCAATTGATTTGGAAGAACTGGTTTTTACAGGTTTCCCAATTGCAATAGCATTTATTGCATCAGTAAGATAATGCTCTTTTGCTTCATTGGCATCTTTAATATTATCATCAATAGCGCCGCGATAAACCAAGCCTTTCTTATCGAAAAGAAAGCAGTGTGGCGTGCGAGTAGCTCCAAAAGCATCTGCTAATTGGGAATTTTTATCCACTACATAATTATAATCATAACTATGTTCAGTGGCATACTTTTTCATTTCGTCAAAGGAATCATCATCATTACGCAATGCTTCATTTGAATTTACAATTACCACTCCTATTTTATTCTTCTTTGCTAAATCCGCTGATTCTTTTATACGAGCAGCACTCAACTTTACATACGGGCAGGTATTACAGGAAAAAATAACAAGTAATCCATTTTTCTGTTTCACTTCTGATAAAGAAACTTCTTTACCGTTTACATCCAGCATTTTAAAGGAGGCATTTGGTATTGGTTTCCCTATTTCCAGTTCCGGATTTGTCGGTTTAAAAGCAAAAGTTAATGTTAACAATGCCATTGCGAATGTAATTTGAAAATATTTTTTCATGAGATTATTGTTTTAAAATTATAGTGTGAATCTACAAAAGTTAATCCAAACTAAAGAATTTGTTTTAAATTTGATTATTAAATACGACTTGAATTGTGTACGATTATTACAAAATATTAGAAATTCCCCACAACGCTTCTCTCGAAGAAATTAAGCGAGCCTATCGTATTAAAGCCAAAACGGTTCATCCTGATATTAATAACTCGCCAAAAGCAAATGAAGTTTTTGCATTGGTAAATGAAGCTTATGAAACTTTATTGGATAAGCATAAAAGGTACTTACATGATATAAAACTTAATAATGCGGATGATATTAAGTTGAAAGCCGGAAAGAAGAAACAATACTATGGTTCGTCAGTAAAAAACAGTACCTATACTAATGCGTATGGTAATGGAGCTGATTTCCATTATAACGAGAATGGCTTTGGCAAACCATCGGCCAATGTAAAAGATGATAAATACTATTATAATTTATCGCCAATTTTATATAATATGTTATTTGTTTGTGGGATGTTTCTTGGCTTTATCATTGCGATTGTTACCATTGCAGGAACATTCAAAAATTATTGGCCTAAACCTTTTATTTTTATATCTGTTTTAGGATTTATTCTTATAATACAAGGATGGAGAGGGATAATGGGAAAGAAAACTATAATAGATTCATTAAAAAAAGGATTCAGAAAATAATATGATTATTCCTTTTTCATCAGAAATTATCAAAGTAAATTGTTTAACTATTTTGCGAACTTTACGCCTCAATAAAAATCGTTAATCAATAAATGTTTTTCAATCGGATAATATTTCCTTTTTTATTTCTATTTACTATAACTCTTCAATTGAGGGGTCAACAGGAGACTGTTATTACTGGACGTGTTACCGAATCGGGCAGTAACAGCGGAATCCCTTTTGTTAACATCAGGTTCAAAGGCACTTTCATTGGCAGTGTTACTGATTTTGACGGGACTTATTCTATAAAGACTAAAACGCCAACAGATTCTATTTATGTTTCGCTGATTGGTTATAAATCCAAATCGAAGCCAGTAAAAAGGGGTAAAACGCAAGTAATCAATTTCCAATTGAATGCCGAAGCAATGAATTTAAACACTATTGAGGTGCGGCCAGGCATTAATCCTGCATTGAGAATAATTAAAAATGCTGTAAATAACAAATCAAAATATAACCGTGAAAACCTTGATGCAGTTCAGTATGTAAGTTATACTAAGCAGGAAACAGATATTAATAATGTAACGCCAAAAATGCGGAGATGGAAAATGTTTCATGGAATTACTGAATTATGGGACAAGATGGATTCACTTGCAGGAGAGGATAGTAAGGCTAATCTTCCGGTAGCGATGAGCGAAATTGTATCTGATATTTATTCATACAAAGATGGAGAGAAAAGACATGAAGATGTAAATGCTTCAAAAATAAAATTTGTTGGTATGAAGGATGGCAGCGCTGTTCAGCAACTTCAGGGAACCGACTTTCAAAATTATAACTTCTGTAATAATAATGTGGCGCTCGTTAATAAAGATTTCCTATCGCCATTAGCTGATAATGCAAGTTTGTTCTATAATTATTATTTAATCGATAGCATGTTTATTGACAGCACCAAATGTTATGAAATAAAGTGCCGTCCTAAAAACAAAATGGACTTGGCTTACACAGGTACGCTTTGGATTACTGACACTACTTTTGCTGTAAAGCAACTTGACTTGGAGATTACAAAGGATGTGAATTTTAATCTTGTTGACCATGCACGCATTCAACAATTAAATATCCCTACGGAGGCTGGCTCCTGGGTGCCTTCGCAAACACGCATTCTTATTAAGTTTGCTACACAAGTAAAGAGATTTGTAGCCGTAACGCAGAAAACATATAACTCGAATAAATATTATGTTGTAAATAAACCGAAGGAAAAAGATTTTTATAGAACACGAATCACTTATAAGGAAGATGCAATTACCAAGGACAGTGCGTGGTGGACAACTGAACGCCATGAGCCTTTAACTAATCTGGAGCAGGAGAATTATAATATTATTGATACAGTGCGTGCTGTCCCTCTCGTTAGAGTAGGTTCCAATGTATTATACTTTTTATTTTCAGGATATAAAGATATGGGGCCTTTTGATTTCGGGCATTACATTAATTTATATGGATATAATAAATATGAAGGTTCGCGACTGCAATTAGGTGCCCGCACTAATCAGAAGTTCAGTAAAAACTGGATAATAAGTGGATATGGTGCTTATGGATTTCAGGATAAAGGATTCAAATATAATTTACAACTGGAGCGTATTATCACTCGCTATCCTTGGAGCAGTGCAGGAATACAGTACCGTGACGACATTGACCAGATAGGAACAACATTCAATACTTCTTCCAATATTAATTTGGGCCAATCGCCAAATAACTTATACAATACATTTTCACATATAGGTAATGTTTCAAAATTAGTAAGGAAAGAAGAAGCACGTATCTGGTACGAGAAAGATATTAATCGCGGTATCTATTCCACTATTACTTTTCATAATATGCGTACCACTCCATTGTTCCCTGTGGAGTTTGGTGATATGTTTACTATTTTCCAGCAACAGAAATATACGATATCCGAAGTGATACTTGAATCGCGATTATCAACAAAAGAAAAGTTTGTACAGAATGGAAATCAGCGGATAAGTTTTGGCAACAACAAATCACCGGTAATTACATTCAACTATACAATGGGTATAAAAAATTTACTTGGAGGTGATTTCAATTACAGCAAAGTGAGTGTATCGTTCACTAATCGCTTCCGAATGGCTACACTTGGGTATTCGCAGTTATATATTAAAGCAGGAAAAGTGTTTTCGGAAGTGCCGTATACATTGCTCGAAATACCGCGTGGGAACGAGACAGCGATATTTGCCAACAATACTTATAACATAATGAATTATTTTGAGTTTGTGTCCGACCAATATGTGGAAGCCTTCTGGCAGCACCATTTCAATGGTTTGCTTTTAAACCGGGTTCCTGCAGTGAAGAAACTAAACTGGCGCGAAGTAGTAGGTATTAATATGGCTTACGGAACACTTAGCGACAAAAATAAAATATTTAATGCTAATAATAATTTTACAGTAATGGATGATGTGCCTTATTTTGAAGCTGATTTAGGAATCGAAAACATATTTGATATTATACGAATTGATTTTTTATATCGCCTTACTTATAATGATGATTTCTATAAAGCAGATTATCAGAAAGCAAATTCAGGAAATTCTATTAGTAACTGGGGATTAAAAATAGGAATGCAGTTTGCCTTTTAATAGGTTATTGTTTTTCTAGTGCCATTATAAAAACTAAGAAACATTTTTTATTCCTGATTAATATTTCTGATTATAAATTCCTATTGCTTTATTCACATAACTTCGGCGCTGCTGACTTACAACAATATCGAATACGAATGCTCCAATGCCGGCTGCAGCAAATACAGCGGAGGAACTTACAAAAATATTCTGTACCGAACCATTGAATCGGGTATCCGTGGAGCCCGACCCGAAAGCTATTGCTGCACCAGCTAACGGGAATATTGCAAACCCCCAATACTGTTGTTTCTTCTTATGTTTTGCTTTAGTTATAAGTTTTTTTATTTCGGCATCATTTGTTTGATATAATATCTCTACAAGTGGCTTTTCAAAATAGAGTTTGTTCTCAAAACTCCATCGGGTATGGCCAAAAGGAACAATTTTATCATTATTAATAAATGGTCGTCCATTTATTATTACTGCAGGTTTATTATTATAATATGAAGTTGAAGGTTGTTCCCTGTTCCCAAAATATTCTTTTATTCCGGTAGAGAATTGTATCATATCAATGTATGATTTGCTGCTCACATAAGTAGGTCCATCCTGATAATCAAACTTTTTGTACTTTACCTCATCTAAACTAATTTCAATTATCTTGGCTATTATTCGTTCGCCGTTTCTTTTGGTGATAGTATCCTGCGAGAAGCAATTGATGGACAAAAGAAAAATAATCAGGAGCGGAAATACTATTTTCATTTGTTTATATTTACTACAAAGCTAAAATATAAAATGATTGAAAAGGATGTTGTGATAAAAAATGCTTTTAAAAGGATTACAGATTTGCAATTTTAGACTCAAGATGTTAAATAAATTATATTAACCTATCTTTGCACCCTAATAAAATAATTAAATGAGCCATATAATAGCACCTTCCATACTTTCAGCCGACTTTGCCAACCTGCAGCGCGATGTAGAAATGATTAACAACAGCCAGGCCGATTGGTTTCATGTAGATGTGATGGATGGAATGTTTGTACCAAATATTTCGTTTGGTTTTCCGGTGATAAAAGCAATTAAAAAACATGCCAAAAAGCCGTTGGATGTACACCTTATGGTAATGGACCCTGATAGATATTTGCAACAGTTTAAAGAAGCCGGTGCCGATATTATTACAGTGCATTACGAAGCCTGCACACATCTTCACCGCACTGTGCAAGCCATTAAAGCGTTGGGCGTAAAAGCAGGTGTGGCAATTAATCCGCATACTCCCGTAAATTTATTGGTTGATATTATTGAAGATATAGATGTAGTGCTTGTTATGAGCGTTAATCCCGGCTTCGGCGGACAGAAGTTTATTGAAAATACGTATCATAAAATAGTTTCACTTCGTGATATTATACGCGCCACCAAATCAAAAGCAATAATAGAAATTGATGGCGGAGTAGATATGCTTAATTATACCAAGCTGCTCGAAGCAGGTGCTACTGCGCTTGTTGCGGGCAACACTGTTTTTTCTTCCCCAAACCCCACACAAACTATTTCAGACTTAAAGAAAGTATAGTGCTGAACATTTTTCTATTATCTGTGTTTTGTTTAAGTAATGAAAAAGAATAAAGTAATAGTAATAGGTGCAGGTTTTGCAGGATTATCGGCTGCTGCATCGTTAGCTAAAAGCGGGTTTGATGTTATACTGCTCGAAAAGAATTCCTGTATCGGCGGCCGTGCACGCAAGCTGGTGATAAATGGTTTCACCTTTGATATGGGCCCAAGCTGGTACTGGATGCCCGATGTATTCGAAAACTATTTCAAAGAATTTAATACAACAGTAGCACAGCAATATGATTTGGTTCGCCTCGATCCATCGTATTCAGTGTTCTTCAGCAAGGAAGAAGTATTTCGTATTCCTGCCAACCTCAATGAATTTTATCAGCTATTCGAAAAGCACGAACCCGGAAGCAGTGTGGCATTGAAGAAGTTTTTGGCAGATGCCGAATATAAATACAATGTCAGCATGAGCGACTTTGTGCACAAGCCAAGCCTCTCGATACTTGAGTTTCTCGACTTCCGCATTTTAAATGCCGCCCTTCGTATGGACTTATTTAAATCGATAAGTATGTACATCAAGAATCATTTTACCAATCAAAAATTAATTCAACTGCTGGAGTTTCCTGTTTTATTCCTTGGAGCCAAACCCAATGAAACACCTGCTTTATACAGCATGATGAACTATGCAGACATCGTGTTGGGCACTTGGTATCCGCAAGGCGGAATGTATAAAATAGTGGAAGCGATGGAAAATGTTGCCATCAAAGCAGGAGTAAAAATAAGAACACACGAAACAGTTCAGAAAATAAATATCGAGAACGGAAAGGCTGTAAGTGTTGTTTCCAATGGCATTACTTACGAAGCAGATGTTGTGGTAGGTGCGGCAGATTATCATCATGTAGAACAAAATCTACTTGAAGAAAAATATAGAAACTATTCGAAAGAGTATTGGAAGAGTCGTAAAATGGCGCCTTCGTGCCTTATGTATTATATCGGCGTTGATAAAAAGATAGAAGGACTCGAACATCATAATTTATTTTTTGATGCTCCGTTTGATTTGCATGCCGAAGAAATATACGACCGTCCGCAATGGCCAAGCAATCCATTGTTCTACGCCACCTGTGCTTCGAAGACAGACAAGTCAGTCGCTCCCGAAGGAAAAGAAAATTTAGTACTTTTAATCCCAATAGCGGTTGACATTGAAGATACGGAAACTATTCGCGAAAAGTATTTTAACATAATGATGGACAGGCTCGAACACTTGACAGGACAAAGCATTAAGCAACATATTACAGTGAAGAAAAGTTATGCGATAAAGGATTTTAAAGCCGACTATAATTCATTTGGAGGCAATGCGTATGGCTTGGCAAACACATTAAAACAAACTGCCATCTTCAAACCAACATTGAAAAATAAGAAAGTGAATAACCTGTATTATGCAGGTCAGTTAACAGTTCCGGGTCCGGGAGTTCCGCCATCAATCATTTCCGGACAGGTAGTGGCAAGGGAAATTACAAAGAAGTTTAAAGTTAGAATTTAGAGATTAGAATTTAGAATTTCCTATATGAAAGAATTATACAATAATGTATGTTACAAGTGCAGCAAGTTGGTTACAAACAACTACAGCACTTCGTTTTCGTTAGGCATAAAATTATTACATAAGGATTTTGTGATGCCGATTCATGCCATCTATGGCTTTGTTCGCTTCGCAGATGAAATTGTTGACACCTTTCATACACATAATAAAAAAGATTTACTTGCACGTTTCATTAAGGATACTCACGATGCAATAAATGATAAAATAAGCCTAAACCCCATTCTGCAATCGTTTCAGGACACCGTCAACAAATATAATATTGATGTGGAATTGATAGATACATTTCTCAACAGCATGGAAATGGATTTGGAAAAACACAATTACAATCAGGAAGGATACGAAAAATACATCTTAGGATCCGCCGAAGTTGTTGGATTAATGTGCCTGAAAATATTTGTTGGCGGTGATGAAAAGCAATATCAGGAGCTTAAACCAGATGCCATGAAACTGGGATCTGCATTCCAAAAGATAAATTTCCTTCGTGATTTGAATGCAGATTATCAAACTTTAGGACGTGCCTATTTCCCGGGATTTCAGTTGGAGAATTTTAATGCGACAACTAAAAAAGAAATAGAAGCAGACATTCAAAAAGATTTTGATGCAGGACTAAGAGGAATAAAAAAACTTCCTAAAAAAGCCCGTCTTGGCGTGTATCTGGCTTACATCTATTATATTTCACTATTCAAAAAAATAGAAAACACAGCACCCGAAAAAGTTATTTCTACCCGCATACGTATTCCCGACTCAAGGAAATATCTATTATTTATCGGTTCGTACTTCAAGCATAGTTTTAATTTAATTTAATGAAACGAGTAATACTATCTCTATTCTGCTTTATAATCGTTACTGGCATTGCTTATGGTCAATCCATGAACATAGATGTGTTGCGAAAGGAATATTTTAAAGTAAAATCTGATAGTGCTTCCTGTTCTAAATTATATCAAAAGATAATAAAGGACAACAGTGCCGACAATACTATTCGCTGTTACAAAGGTGCTATATCAGCTGCAATGGCTGACTATATAAAGAATAAACAGGAAAAGATAAAGCTGTTTACCACTGGTAAAAAACTTATTGAAGAATCAATTTCAAAGGACACTAACAACATAGAGTTCCGATTTTTACGTTTCACTATTCAAACAAACTGCCCGAAAGCATTGGGCTATAACAAGCAAATAGCATCTGACAAAAACAAAATAGTAGATAATTACAACACCAATAAAAATATGGCTCTGCAACATACTATGTTTGATTATCTATATCATTCAGCATATCTAACCGAAGAGGACAAAAATAAAATATCACATTAAAATGCAGACAAAACAAAAAGATAAGACACTTTTTGTATCTACGGTTATCCTTATAATCTTCCATTTAGTAGGCATTATAGGCATTCATTCTTCTTATAAAGAATTATTTTTACAACTCACTCCGTTCAATTTATTACTTAGCTGCACATTGCTTTTTATCAACCAAAAGCAATTCAACCGTTCCTTTTTTATTGTCTGTTTTATTATCTATGTTTCAGGTTTTCTTGTTGAATTACTTGGTGTAAAATCAGGAGTAATTTTTGGTAATTATCAATATGGAGAAACATTAGGACTTAAATTGTTTGATATTCCCTTAATTATAGGCATCAACTGGCTGATACTTATTTATAGTGCCGGATGCATAAGTAACCGATTAAATTCAAACATCTTTGTAAAAAGCATAACAGGTGCGGCGATGCTTGTAGCCCTTGATTTATTGATTGAACCTATTGCGATAAAGTATAACTTTTGGCAATGGTCTAACTCCTCGATACCCATTCAAAACTATTTTGCCTGGTTTGTTATTGGATTTTGTTTCTTATTAATATTCAATAAATTCGACTTTAATAAAAACAATAAACTCGCTCAAACGTTATACATTATAGAATTAGTGTTTTTTGCACTACTCAATATATTATAACCTTTAATTATTTGGAAATGGATCTAGTAATTTATTTTTTGTTATTCATACTTGCCTTCGTAGGAATGGAGTTTGTTGCCTGGGTTACTCATAAATACGTGATGCATGGCTGGCTTTGGAGCTTGCATAAAGACCACCATACTGGAAGTAATCACACATTGGAACATAACGATTGGTTTTCATTTATATTTGCAATGCCAAGTTTCATATTTATATTTTTTGGCTTTATGTTTCAGATATATTCAATAGTAGCAATTGGCTTTGGCATGACAGCTTACGGGGTTGCATACTTTGTGGTTCATGATATCTTTATTCATCAACGGATAAAACTATTTCGTAATGTGGATAATAATTATCTTCGCGTATTAAGACGTGCGCATAAATTACATCACAAACATTTACAGAAAGAAGAAGGGGAATCCTATGGTTTTTTATTTGTAAACAAAAAGTATTATGACATGGATAAAAACTCCCTGCTTGATTCAAAATAAATGAAACATTTTGTATACTTATTTTTAATTCTTTTTACTCTTTCATATCCTTTATTTAAAAGTTCCGAAAATAAAATACACTACTCTTCCAAGTGGAAATATCTTTTCCCCGGTATAATTTCCTCAGCAATTTTCTTTATCCTTTGGGATGTGTGGTTCACTTCAATTGGCGTTTGGAGGTTCAATCCAGATTATATACTTGGTTTCAATATTATTAATTTGCCAATTGAAGAATGGTTGTTTTTTATTGTGGTTCCGTTTTCCTGTGTATTTATTTATGAAGTATTAAATTACTTTATAAAGAAGGATCTTCTTGAAAGTAAAGCAAAATACATTACCATTAGTTTAGCAATCGGTTTATTAGTTCTGTCAATTATTTATCACAACAGAATATACACTTTCACAACCTTCCTTTTCCTTGGAGTGTTTTTATTACTTCATCAATTTGTTTTAAAATCACAATATATGGGCAGGTTTTATACCACCTGGCTGGTTTGTT
>CAIRRW010000508.1 GCA_903881065.1 uncultured Bacteroidota bacterium | reverse complement strand
TGCTGTTTCGGGTAGCTTGTTATTTTATTATTCCTTTCTGTCAGTTATCTGCTCCGTAGGTTCGTTCTCTAAAAAGTCAGTTTTATACAGCTACACTAGTATATATAGGAGCATTTTAAAAATCAGAAGGTTAAAAATTTCTGAATTTCGGATACGTAAAACCATTTTACAATACTGCAGAACTATTCTGCAGTACTGCAGCGCCACATTACAGTACTGCAACGCCACATTACAGTACCGCAAATTTAATTTTGCAGTACTGCGGAACCACATTACAGTACTGCAGAACAATAATGCAGTACTGCAGCGCAATTTTACACTACTGCAAAGTCGAATTACAGACTTGCGGAGTCATTTTCTGGTACTGCAGAGGAGCTCCGCAGTACTGCAGAGCTTCTCTGCAGTACCAGAAAGCCGCTTTGTTTTGGTTCAAAATAGTGCACTTATACCATTAAATAGCTTTGTAATCAATAAGATAAGAAATAATGAAACATTTTTGAGATTCCGTTCCGCACGTGCGGAATTCGGAATAACAGATTTTTGGGGTAAAAAGGGAGATTCCTCACTTCGTATCGGAATGACAACATTTACGGACATAGGGGAGGGCAGAGAAAAACAACAAAGCCGTTTTTCTCTGCCCCTACTAAAACTAAACGAAACGTGTCATTCTGAGCGAAGCGAAGAATCTCATTAAAAATATAAATTTTAACATTAATAAGTCCTTGGAATTACAAACCTGTTGTAAGAGGCGTATAGCAAAACAGCAAAATGGGAATTATTAATTCATAAATTTATTAAAATGTCTAAAAAATTAGAACAGAAAGTAAAAAAAATGTCTCCGCGCGATAATGCAGGAGATAACCAGGGCATGGCTGCAAAAGTGGCTAGTAACATGGCCGACAGTAGCGATGCAGTTATTGTGGCGCAGGGCTTGGTAGTACAAAATGGTGCTGATGGTGCCCAAAAAGCAATTATTGGCGAAGGAAAAGCACATGATGCTGCCGTGGCTGCTACAGAAACTAAAAACAAACAAAACATTAAAAATTGTGACATTTTTAATGCACAGGCTGTAATAGTGCAGCAAAACAATCCCGGAAACATTGAATTGTTGAAAGCACTGGGTTACATACTAACGGCAGGAGAAGCTGTGGATGCTACCGAGCCGGGGCAGGTGCAAAACGGTACCATGAACCAGGGTACCTATTTGGGAACAGCTGACATTACCTACGAAAAAATTGATGGATGTGATTACACAGTGGAAGTTACCAGTGGCGACCCTTCGGATGCCAAAACGTATGTTGCGGTAACACAGCCTTCACCGGTTTTCAGTAAAGTAAGTATCACTATTGTATTGCCTGCCGGGTTCGCAGGTAATACAATTTGGGCAAAAGTAACGGCGCACAACAATGCCGGCGGTGGTCCTCCTTCTCAGCCTTTTGGCGGGAAGAAGATTAATTAAATTGGATTGAGGAAGGCAGATTTTTGATTGCGGACAAATCTGAAATCAACAATCCGAAATTCGAAATCAAAAAGTTCCGTTTTGGTGAAAGCCAGAACGGGACTTTTTTGAGGGAATGAATTTTTTAAATGAAAGGGTTAATAATGGTAAGTGTATTTTCAATAATCTGGTTGTGCTGCATATCTTCGGTATATAAATTGGTGCAGTTATTTTGCAAGGCAGCAGTAATAATTAATGAATCGTACCACGAATATTTATACTTCTCTTTTATTGCAAAACATAATGAAACAGTAGCAAAAGTAACATCGGCAGTTTCGAAATACAATTTGTATTCGAGTACGTATTTTTCTATCTGTTCGGGAGTAAGTAGTTTCTTTTTAAAACAAACTGCTGTAAATTCATTAAGCACCTGCACACTTATAAAAGCAGTATTGTCAGTATTTAATACTGTTTTAATACGGGCAGTTTTATCAGTATCAGTAGTTGCCAAATATATAAGCAGGTTACTGTCAACAAAAAAACTACTCATACAATTCGTCTCTGTCAAATTTATAACCTTTGGGAAGAGTGATAGGGTTATTGCTGATAAATTGAAACAAACGCGTAGCTCGTTCCTTAAACGAAATTTTTTCAGGAGAAGAGTTCCCTCTATTTTCAACATTAAAAGCAATCACTTCTATTTGATGCCCTACCAACTCGTCAGGCAACTGAATAAGGAGCTGATTATTTGTAGGTGTTACTATTTGTTTGAACATGATGTATGTATTAATACTATTAGATTACAAAGATAGGGGAAAGAAATTACAAATGATGAATTATAAATTATAACAGTACCGATTGAACAAAACCCAGAATGGGACTTTTTTGGGTGAATGAATTTTTAGAACAATAATTAACCATAGAATTACTAACAATTAAACAAGAGCAGAAGAGCTAACTGCATTAATTAAAGGGGCAAAAACAAAATGAAAAAAACAATTACAACTACAAAAGCAATTTTAATCCTATTGGCTGTTGGATTATCCAGCACAAACATTTATTCACAAACTGCTTATATTTCAAATTACGGTAGTAATACGGTAACTGTAATTAACCTCACAACCAATTCGGTTGTAACTACTATTACGGTCGGCACTAGTCCTTTCGGCGTGTCGGTAAGCCCTGATGGAAGTAAGGTATATGTTGCGAATTCAGGCACTCCTTCGGTGTTTAATTCTAACACAGTAAGTAAAATAAGTACTGCTACAAATACTATTTTATCTTCAGCTGTAGCAGCTGCAGTTGCTCCTTATGGAATATGCGTTAGCCCCGATGGGAGTAAATATTATATGGCTGGCACTACAACTAACATAGTGTCAGGAGTGAACGCAATTACTGATGGATCTTTGTGGGCAATTACTTGTGGTAGCAACCCATATGGTATAGTAGTAAGCCATGATAATAGTAAGGTATATGCTACAAATAACCTTGACAATACTGTAAGTGTAGTAAATGTGACAGACACTACTAACTATATTATATTGGCAACAATACCGGTAGGCAATTCTCCGGTAGGCATAACTATTACACCTGATGGAACCAAGGTATATGTTGCTAACGGTAATCAAAATACTGTAAGTATAATAAATACTGCTACTAATGCAGTTTCTGGCACTATTACTCTTGCAACTGGTAGTAATCCTACAGGCTTATGTGTTAGCCCTGATGGAAGTAAACTATATGTTGCCAATGGTACAAGTTCTTTAAGTGTAATAAATACTGCAACAAATGCTGTTATTACTACTATCACAGTTGGCAACGGCCCATTTGGAGTATCAATAACTCATGATGGAAGTAAAGTATGTGTTACAAATTTCGTTGATAATACAGTAAGTATAATAAACACAACCACTAATGCCGTGGTAGCTACAATTCCAGTTGGTTTACAACCTTATTCATTAGGCAATTTTATTTCCACACATATAACAAGTGATGTTGCTTCTTTGAGCGAACCCGTAAGCTTTACAATTTCTCCAAATCCTTTTAATTCCTCGACCATTATTTCATTTGATGAATTTCAAAATAATATTACCATAAAAATAATGGATGTAGTAGGCAAAGAAATAAAAGCTACAAATTTTACAGGCAAACAATTTATTATTGAAAAAGGTGATATGAGTAAGGGTGTTTATTTTGTACAAATAATAGATGAAAACAAAAATGCGGTAAACAAAAAAATAGTGATTCAATAAAACACTTAGATTTACAAACAATTAAGTAAATTTACTATGAAAAAACTATTACTTATTTCTATGTTCGCCATTATTGGCTTGAGCACAAAAGCACAATGGCAAACTACAGCAGGTGGACCTTTTGGCGTATTTTCTCATGTATATTGCTTAACAACAACTGGAAATACAATTTTTGCCGGCTGCAACTGGGGTATCCTTTCATCAAATGATGTTGGAAATACATGGACTTTTCTTGATAGTGCTTCTCTTATATCAATTGCCACAAATGGAAATGTTGCCATTGGAGGAAAAAACGGTCAAAATTTAACTGTGTCAATAAATACAGGTGGTAGCTGGAGTCCTTGGTCTTTGCTGAATACCGGAAATTCAGCATCTTCCTTTGCTATAAAAGGCAGAACCATTTATGCAGGTCTGGAAAATAATTTAGGTGTAGCTAAATCGACTGATAACGGCACAACTTGGAGTTCTATGAGTAATGGGTTTCAAGGTGGTAATGTAGAATCATTGATATTAAACGATACAAATTTATATGCTGGAACAGATGGCGGTGTTATGTTATTTAGTAATTATCATAACAGTTGGTCGTTAGTTAATACCGGGATGCCATCCACAGCGGTTTATGCATTGGCAATGATGGGAACAAATATTTTTGCCGGCACAACATCTGGAATATATATATCCACTAATAATGGAGGCAGTTGGACGGCCGTGAATACTGGCCTGACAGATACTAATGTGCTTACTTTGGCTGTTAGCGGCAAAAGTATTTTTGCGGGCACAGGTGGGGGAGGTGTTTTTTTATCTACAAATAATGGGAATAGTTGGTCGGCTGTAAATACAGGCTGGGCAACACCACCTCAAATTTTCACTTTAGCAGTTTTTGGCACAAATCTATTAGCAGGTACACAAGACAGTTTAGGTGTATGCATCCGTCCATTATTACAAATGATAGATTGTGCAGCTTCTTATTCCACCACTTATAATTCAATTACAAATAACTTTACCTTAACTGTTGATCCGGTAACAACAGCAACAGCAATATCATATCTCTGGGATTTTGGCGATGGTACAACCTCTACACTTGCTTCACCACCTTCCCATATTTATTACATGGACACTGTATATAATGTATGTTTAAAAATCCATACAGCATCAGGTGATTCCTGTGAATACTGTCATAATATAGGAAAAGATTACTTTGGTAATACTTATAGAACTACTGCTGGCTTTACTTTAAATGTAGTTAATAATGCAACAACACTTGAAGTTCCAAACAATTCATCAGAATCTTCAATCTCGATTTACCCAAATCCTTTCACCTCCCAAACAACCATTTCCTTTAGCGAAATACAAAAAAACACAACCATAAAAGTGATGGATATGATGGGGAGAATGGTTAATGATAAATTATTAATGGTTAATGGCAAAACCTCAACACTTGATATGGGCGGCTATGCTAAGGGAGTTTATTTTGTACAAATAATAGATGTAAATAAAAATGTGGTAAACAAAAAAATAGTGATGCAGTAGGTTTTCACCACTAAGGCACTTAGAACACATAGAAAATAAAAACAAGTAAAACTTAGTGAACTTAGAGCCTTAGTGGTAAAATGTATAAATAAGCTCTTTGCAGAAATGTTCGGGGCTTTTTTTACTAATGAAACTTCCTGCCAAGTGTTAATGCAAATAACTTCATTAATTATTTAGCCTTATTGTTAAGTAGCATGTCAAAAGTAGTATGTGCAAAACCGCTTCCCTGCTTTTCTACAATCTCCATTATTTTGTAATTTACTTCTTCACGCACATTCAATAGGAATTTATATTCCATAGTATCCACCGTATAGGATATCATAATATTGATACCACTTTCATTGAAATTAAAAAGTCGGATTATAGTTTCACTTTTTATTATTATAGGGTTATTATCAAGATAAGTTTGTACTTCATTAATAATATTTTTTACCTGCAGGCTTTTTGTTCCATACGATAACGCCATATTAAATCTCACCACTCGCTGCATCCGCATTGATAAGTTTTCGAGTTCGCTATCTACCATTTTTTTATTTGGAACAGTTACATAACTTTTTTCAACAGTACGAATTCTGGTACTTCTAAACCCGATTTTCTCAACCGTACCTTCCAACGGACCTACTCTTATCAAATCTCCAACGGTAAAAGGTTTGTCTAAAAAGATAGTAAACGAACCCAATAAGTTTTCGAGAGATTCCTTAGCAGCAAGTGCTACAGCCAATCCACCAATTCCTAATCCTGCTATTAATGAAGCAACATTTAACTGAAATACAGCACCAAGAATAAAGAATAAAGAAAAAATACTTACAAGCACTTTTGCCGCATCCTTTATAAATGGGACTATTTGATTGTCCATTTTCGATTCGGTTTCTGCTGCCTTGTTTGATAAAACTAAACCTAAAAAGTCAATAACACGAAGAATAATCCAGGTAATACTTACTACCATTAATATCTCGAATAATCTGTATAATATTAGTCGAAGCCCGAAATGATCAATGGTTACTAAGTTCCATTCTTGGGGAAAATTAATTCTGTCGAATGCAAAATAGAATGTTGATAACAGGATAAGTATTCCTAATGGTTTTTTTAATAGGAATAAAAGCCGTTCGTATCCTACACCTTTCGAATATTTCTGAAGGAACTTAAAAACAAATAATGCGAGTAACTTTGAAAGTAGTTTCTTGAAAAGCAGCCCTAACAATATAATTCCAATAAACCAACAATAGGATTCGAGCGTGTTTCCTAAGAATGTGCGATGAAATATTTCCTTAACTATCATTGAATATATTTGTTTTTAATTGTAAAATTTCCTTTGGTTGCAAAGGTATATTGAAAATTTCAACTATTTTTTTCTAAAATAATTTTGTTTTGAGTAATAATTTTTTAGAAATTTGCGTAACAGTAATAATTATTAACCTTTAAAAATCAACATTTAGTTTGAAAAATTAATTTCATTACAAATGAAAAAACTAAACAATACAAAAAAAGTAGCTGCTAAAAAAGGCAGCGAAAAAGTAAAAGATTCGGATGAGTTAAGAAAACCGGCAAAACTTAAACCTTTAAAAGAAAAGGAAAAGAAAGGTTGGAAAAATCAACTTGATGAAGAAGAAGAAGATTTTCGATTAGAAGATGATGTTAAGTTTGGAAATCATTTTGATGAAGAAGAAGACGAAGAATTTTTTGAAGATGATTTTTAATTGATACTGTTTTTACCATTTATCAGCTGATTGTTTCTTTTAGAATCAGCATTTTTCCTGTAATTATTTATTAGTCAAAATAAAAAATACTTCCTCCGCAATTATCCTTACTTGCACCTGTTACAGTTTTCAAGCAATTGATTTCATTTCGCATTCTTAATACCCCAAGGAATGCGAATACCATAGCTTCTTTATATTCAATGATCTTTTTATCAGGGATAATTATTTCATGAATTACATTGTTTCGAATACAGTCAATTAGAAATGTATTGTAAGCGCCACCCCCAGTAATTAATAGTTTTCCTTTTGGAAAATTACTTAATGCTTTTGAAATCTGAATGGCAATATGTTCACAAAAAGTACGTAATATGTCTTTTTCATCCAATTCATATTGGTCAATTAAAGGGTAAATGTTTTTTAAAACCCATTCTTTACCTAATGATTTAGGAATATTTGCTGTCTGTTTATAATATCCAATCTGATTTAATTCATTCAATAAATAATGGCTTAACATACCATCTTTTGCCAATTCTCCACCGTTATCATAATCTTTCCCCAATCTTTTGCAGATTTCATTTAATATAATATTTACTGGGCAAATGTCAAATGCTATTCTTTGACCTTTATAATCGTACGAAACATTCGAAAATCCTCCAAGATTAAGACAGAAATCATAATCAACAAATAATAGTCTATCGCCAAATGGTACTAATGGAGCTCCTTGCCCTCCCAATGCAACATCCAAAGAGCGAAAATCTGATACCACAGGTAATCTGCATCGAGAAGCGATTGCACTGCCAGCACCTATTTGGACTGTAAGTTTCTTCTCCGGCTGATGAAATATGGTATGACCATGCGAAGACACAAAATCTGCTTTAATATTGTAATTAATTATAAAATCGGAAACCCGTTGACCTAAATAGAAACCATATTCTACATTTATTCGTTGAAATGTAAGTGCATCAGCTGTTTCAAGAGATAAAAGGGTTTTCTTACATTCGTTGGAGTAAAGAATGGTTTCGGTATTAATAATTTCATATTCCCATTGTTTATTTGTAAATGTAAACCTGCAATAGGCAATATCAAGCCCATCAAGAGATGTTCCTGACATTAAACCGATAACATTATATACTTTAGAATTGATATTTGTCATATTTAGTAGTAAAATTTGAATATTAAATTTACTTTTGCACCTCTCAAAAATAAAACAATAATAAACATAAAAAATATACAACATGTTATTTAATCTTACAGAAGAACATTTGATGATTCAAAAAGCAGCACGCGATTTTGCAAACGATGTTTTAAAACCAGGAGTTATTGAGCGCGATGAACATCAAAAATTCCCGGCAGCAGAAATAAAGCAGATGGGCGAATTGGGATTCTTAGGAATGATGGTTGACCAAAAATATGGTGGTGGCGGAATGGATTGCATTTCTTATGTATTGGCAATGGAAGAAATTTCAAAAGTCGATGCTTCGTGCTCTGTAGTTATGTCTGTAAATAATTCTTTGGTTTGCTGGGGACTTGAAACGTTTGGTACTGAAGAACAAAAACAGAAATATCTGCGTCGTTTGGCAACCGGCGAAATAATCGGAGCTTTTTGTTTATCAGAACCGGAAGCAGGTTCAGATGCTACATCTCAAAGAACCACAGCAATTGATAAAGGCGACCATTATATATTAAACGGAACAAAAAATTGGATAACTAATGGCGGTTCAGCCTCTGTATATTTGGTAATAGCTCAAACTCATCCTGAAAAAGGACATAAAGGTATTAACGCACTTATTGTAGAAAAAGGGATGCCTGGTTTTGTTGTTGGTCCAAAGGAAAATAAGTTGGGTATTCGTGGTTCTGATACCCATTCATTAATGTTCGATAACGTAAAGGTGCCAAAAGAAAATCGTATTGGAGAAGATGGTTTCGGATTTAAATTCGCAATGCAGACTTTAACAGGCGGTAGAATTGGTATTGCTTCTCAAGCATTAGGAATTGCTTCTGGTGCTTATGAATTAGCTTTGGCATATTCTAAAGAACGTAAGGCGTTCGGGAAAACAATTAATCAACATCAGGCCATTCAATTTAAACTTGCAGATATGGCTACTCAAATAGAAGCCGCTCGTTTGCTTTGTTTGAAAGCGGCATGGCTAAAAGACAAACATTTGGATTATACTACTGCAAGTGCAATGGCAAAAGTGTTTTCTTCAAAAGTAGCTATGGATACAACTGTGGAGGCAGTGCAAATACATGGTGGGTATGGGTTCGTGAAAGAATATCATGTGGAACGTTTAATGCGTGATGCAAAAATTACTCAGATTTATGAAGGTACTACAGAAGTTCAGAAGATTGTAATTTCTAGATCTTTATTGAGCTAAGAATTTCGTTTTAATAAATTCTTATTGAAGAGATTGTCTTAAAAAGACAATCTCTTTTTTATTGATTGGAGCTCAAAGCAGAAACAATTAATTTAAACATTATAATTATAAGAGGATTGGTAATCGCGATGTAGTAATTGTTTGAATAGGAAAGGGGCGGGGAATAAGAAATGCTACGAACTTATTCCCCTTTTTTTCTTTGCACGAAATTTTTATACCCCCTCAATAAAGTACGTTTTAATCTATTTTAAAGGTTAGACGAATAGATCAACAAAAAGTTACATTGATTTGAAAAAAACATTAATACTGTAATTTCCTACAGTTAGTTTTTCAGCCTTGCTGAAATCGATTTCTTTAAAATGTTTAATAACCTGATTCTTCAAATCAGCATTTTGAGAATTTACATCTATTAATGCAATTTCTCCATCAGGTTTCATTTTAAAATCAATAGTAACCTTTTCATAATTTGAAATAAGCATTTCCGCAGGAACAGCTAACTGTTTGCTTATTGTTTCCTGAATGCTTTGTGTTCCGTCTGCCATTGCAACTGAAGTGCCAATGAATGCAGCCATAATTAATGTGAAAACATTTTTCATGGTTTAAAAATTTAATTGTTATTTATCAGTACGACGAATTACTATTCTCAATAGTTACAGATAAATTATATTTTTATTTCATTAAATTGCATTGATTGAAGAGTATGAAATTAATAGGTGCCTGTTTTATGTTTATGTAAATTGTCTAGCCCATCGCAATCAATACACTCAAGCCCTTGCTTTGTCATTTTCCATCTGCGGTTTACCATATCATCGTCCAGCGTATTGCTTATATTTTCAATATTGTAAATTATCTTCTCCATACGTTTACTTAAGAAGATAATCTTATCGACCGGAACTTTCAATATCAATTTCAAATCCTGTGCTCTTAATTTATCATTTGATTTAATTTCAAAATAATTATTGAATGTGAAAACAGAATCCTTTTGAGTTATTGTGTAATCAATATTCTTGGCATAACCTGTAGCTTCTTTTTTATTTCTTCCATTCGATTTTTTTACAGCAATTAATTGAAAACTGTCTGTTTCACTAGGCTGAATACTCATAGAAGGATATCCAAGTCTGAAACTATTTTCATCCTTCGAAATTACCGCCCAATCACCCAAATCTATTTTGTGTTTGCGATGATGATAATAGGTTGCATCAATATCATCTTCTGGCAAAGCTTTTAAATCAAGGGTTAGCGTACTCGTTGTTGGTTGAGTAATTTCAATTCTTTCTCTCACAGTTGCTTCTTCCGAAAAGTCATTCCCGATTTTGATGCCAATATAAATCATTAGACAAAGACCTACAAGCCATAATGTATTGAAAAAGTATTTCACAATTCTATTCTTTTGCTTGATCCCGAATAAATGTCTAATTCCCGAATAAATCATTGCTGACAAAGGAATACCAATAAATAAAATTATTCCAATAACCACAAGTGACATTGGCAAACTACCAGGTAAAACAGTAGAACAGAATTCATATAATGAGTAATGAATAGTGCTGGTTGAAGTATTAAAAACAGATATTGTACCGCTTCCAAATATTGTTGCTAATAAAGCAACCATTAATACAATTCCAATAAACAAAAGGAAGAAAGCAACTATCTTTCCGAAAACATGAATTATATTATGAAATACATCTCCAATAAATTCCGTTGCTTTTTGAGCTGTAGTTTTAAGCTTTTCCTTATTTTCCTTTGAGTTAACTTCATGTCCAAAATCTTTCATTTTCTTTTTGAAGTCTTCAAACTCTTCATTCACAGCTTTTCCGATATTATTTATATCCACCTTTTCTCCACGCATTTCAAGTTTCTCCGCAGTAGTTTTTGCTGCAGGAATAATTATCCAAAGAATAATGTATAAAAGAAAACCGGAACCGAAAGCAAAAAAACTTATTGCAAATGCTGCACGTAACCAAAGAGGATCGAAGTCAAAATAATTGGCAATACCAGCACATACCCCGCCAAGTATTTTATCATCAGTGTCTCTAAACACTCTTCTTCTTTTATTATTTGGGTATGAAGTCCTGTTTTCGTCACTTGAAGAGTTAGTGTTTTCAGTACTCTCTTTTCTTTCTGAATCATCAGCAAAGTCTTCTGGTTTGCCCATAACAGCGATTACACTTTCAACATCCGATAAAAGAACAGCTTGTTTTGTGCTGCTAACCTTTTCTGAAAGCATCTCTGCAATTCGAGCTTCAATGTCACTCATTATTTCATCACGCCCTTCGGAATCTTTAAAATATCCTTTTATTGTACTCAAATATTTATTGAGTTTGTCATATGCATCTTCTTCGATGTGAAAAATGATACCATTTAAATTCATTGTTATTGTCCGATTCATTTTATTTAGATTTAGTTATTGTTAATTTCTTTTTATATTTCACTAATTACTTTTATCAATTATTTTATTTACTGCATCTACTAATTCATTCCAAGATGTTTTTAATTCTTTTAAATATTGTTTTCCAACAGGAGTCAGTTTATAATATTTTCGAGGTGGACCTGATAAAGATTCTTCCCATCGGTAACTTAACAAACCATCATTTTTTAATCGCATTAATAAAGGATATAATGTTCCTTCAACTACTATAAGTTTTGCATCTTTTAATTTCTCAATTATTTCAGATGGGTATTGATCGCCACTAGAGAGAACTGACAAAATGCAAAACTCAAGTACACCTTTTTTCATTTGAGCTTTTGTGTTTTCTATGTTCATTGTTTAATTATTATTTAGTATTTAATGATTCTACTGTAAGTTTGGAATAATGAAGCTTATTTATAATACCTACAACATGACGATGCAAAGATATATATATAAACTGATACCATGTATAACATAGCACTAAAATAATTTTTAATTGATTGAAAATCAATTAGAATAATTTTGGTTGTGGTTAGCAAAATCTATGTATTTTTGCAGAAAACGGAAAAACATATGCACCTTGCTCAGGATTTTCAAGAACTTTTTTCAATAGCTTCATTAATTAGTTTACTAACATTATCAGTATTGGAAATAGTTCTGGGCATTGATAACATTATTTTTATTTCAATTGTGTCAGGCCAATTGCCAAGGACAAAGCAAGGTAGGGCAAGAACAATAGGATTAATGCTTGCATTAATTATGCGTGTATTATTATTATTTTGTATAACATGGATTGCAGGATTAAAGGAGCCTTTGTTTTGCATTCTAAAATTCGGTGTTACTGGTCGTGATTTAATTTTATTTGCAGGTGGAGTCTTCCTTCTTTATAAAACATCAATTGAGCTTAAAAATAGGATTGAGGGGAATGATGAAACGGAAATGAAAGTGAAGAAAATAAGCTTTAACGCTATTGTGTTGCAAATTGTTTTGATTGATATAATATTTTCTTTCGACTCAATATTAACTGCTGTAAGTTTAGTATCTAATTTATTAATTATGGTATTGGCAGTTATTATCGCAATGATTATAATGATTTCATTCTCAGGAAAAGTCAGTGATTTTATTAATGATAACCCTACGATAAAAGTATTGGCATTATCCTTTCTATTAATGATAGGGGGGATTTTAATTCTTGACTCCCTACATTTGCAGGTTAATAAACAATTTGTTTATGTTGCAATTGCCTTCTCATTATTTGTTGAAATGATGAATATTACGATGCGAAAGAAAGAGGCGAAGCGCAATAGAAATAAAAAGTCAGATTAATTATAAACTTTTGATTCTTTTCTTATCAAACGATTCAAGGTGCCTTTTTGCTCCATGAATACTTGTATTTAAATCAAAACCAAGGAGTAAAATAAAAGAGTTTATATAGATTATCATCATCACTACAATTAATGAACCTATGGAACCATAGAGTTTATTGTACTTTCCGAATTTATTTACATAAAAAGAAAACACTACAGTTGCAATAACGATAAGTACCGTTGCAAACATTGAACCAGCAGAAAAAAAACTCCATCCTTTTTTCTTCTTAGGTCCTACAAAATAATTAAACGAAACAATTGAATAACAAAGCCCAAATAGAATTACCCATTTAATGGAATGAAGAATTAAATAAATAATGTTATGGGTATGTTTTAGAGGGTGTATCAATCGTTCAGTGCCAATATAAAGTGCTATTGAAGATGAAATTAAAGTTACAGAAACAATAAGCATAAATAATGAAACCAAACGTTGCGCCCAGAAACCACGTGGTTCTATTTCATGGTAAGTGGAGTTAAAGGCATTAACCATTGCATTGAATCCATTGGTAGAAAAGTATAACGCAGAGAAAAACCCAACAGATAATAATCCTCCTCTCTTTTTCTGAATAATATCTTGTATAGTATCTTTAGTTGCTTCAAAAGCAGCCTTCGGCATCATATCCTGCATTAGAATAAAAAGATTTTCTTTAAAATGGCTAATTGGAAT
>CAIRRW010000507.1 GCA_903881065.1 uncultured Bacteroidota bacterium | reverse complement strand
ACCTGAAGTTCCGTCTTGACCACGAACAATAGTAAATGTAGTTCCTGATACTGCAGTTACTTTAACAATTTCAATAGTTGTTTGAGTTGCTGCGTCGGCTAATGTGCAATAGAAATATTGTGAACCTGTAGGAGAAGGAAAGCCTGTCGCAGACGTAACTGACATAGTTGTAGCTACGTTAGTAACACTACTACTTAAAGTAGTATTACAGTTGTTTGCGAATAACATATTAGGCATTAATTATCCTTATATTGAATAAGTTAATGAACCAGTAATAATCGTATTATCTGCTCCTGGATAACCTCCAGAATAAGTAAATATGTCAAAACTACCAGTTGTAGCAGGAAAAGTTGTGAATCCCATTGATACTGAAGAACCATTATTTATAGAACAAGTACCAGAAGCACCTACCAAACTAGAGCAAGCGTATGGAGTATTTTGAACAACAATAGTTGCTGCACCAGTTCCATTTGTAACAATTTTAAATGTATAAAATAAAGTTACTTGGTTTCCATTTTTTACATAGGAATAATATTGATTTGAAATAGTACCAAGCGTACCAGCACCAGCAACAATAGTTGGAGTCCATGTTCCTGCTTCATAACCTTCTACTTTTCCAAGTCTAGGCAAATTTGGCAAAGATAATGAACGAGTTACATTTCCTGTATTATTTACCAAAACATAAGATGGGTCGCTGTTTGAAGCACTTGTCCAAAGATTATTAAAAAATGTTGTTGAAATGTTATTTCCACCAACATTTATAACGCCTGATGTTTGATAACCAGCATCAACCATGTAAGCAGTATTTACTGTATAGTTCTGTGCATTTTGAACTACCCAAGACGAATAAGTGGATGACAAGACATTTTGACATTGATTGCCTTCAGCATACAAATCTAAAAATGTATTTGCATAAGAATTAAGCAAAAATGCCGAATCTTGCCAATATTGACAGATTACATTAATATTTGCGCCATTGCTTCCTACTGCTTGACTTGCTGCAATCGTAACTCCTTTGCTTGAGGCATAGTGAGTAGAAGCCATTGAAAAGACAGAAGTAAAATTACTTGCAGTTGGCATCCAAGATGGAATATTTGCTGTTGGAATAGAAAGGTTTGAAGGTTCAATAATTTTGTTAAAAGTACCTTCAATATCAATATTGTTGTTAGCGTTATAAGCCATCAATCCATAATAATTTGATAAAACTGTAACATTATTTACAGTAGTTCCAAAACAAGTATTTAATTGAATTCCAACACCAAATCCGTTAATTGATACATTGCTAATTAAAGCATTAGGACATCCAATAAGTCTTAGTGCCCCGTAAGGAATTTGCGTTTGTAATGCTACATTTGCATCTTCAATTAATAAATTATTAATTCCCACGCCATGCGTAGAGTTATAGTCAGCATCAATGCTTCCGTTTACATAAGCGTTATACGCTACTTGAGCACCACCAGATGTCATGTATGTTGCGCTATCAATAGCCCATTGATTTATATTTACGCCAAAATCGGCATAAATAATTGATGTTTTTGAATTAGAGACTATATAAGGATAACCACCACTCCATACGCCATTTAATACACAACCAGAACCCACATAAATTGTAGATGTAATTCTATACTTACCACCTGGAAAAAAAACTTCACCACCGCCATTACCAGATGTTGTTGATGTTCTATTGCAAATATAATTTATTGCATTTTGAATAGCTGCTGTATCATCAGTTACTCCATCACCTACTGCCCCAAAATCTTTAACAGATACAGATTCTTGAAGTTTAGATTCTAATGTACGAGTGACTGCTCCTGTAGCACCTTCATTGTAATTAATGTCAGTTGCATAAATAGTTCCTGCGGCTACAGAAAGGTT
>CAIRRW010000506.1 GCA_903881065.1 uncultured Bacteroidota bacterium | reverse complement strand
CTGGAAACTCGTTCTTTGTTTTCAGAAATAATTGCGCTTTTCGAAAATCGCTCAAAATGAAGGATTTCTTTAGAAAACGAGAAAAGAGGTTTTTAGGATAGGAAGCGGACTGGCGGGCACAAAAAGGGGGAAACATTTTTCTGAGGGTGTTTTTTTCAAATAAAATAGCATTTAATTTGACATCGCGAGTGTTTAATTTGATGTCGCTAGTGTTTAATTTGACATCGCGAGTGTTTAATTTGATGTCGCGTGGACATAATTTCGAGTTTCGAGAGGAAAGATGTGTAAAGAAATTTGAGAAGGATGATTTTATAGATTTGAACTTCAGTTGATGTTTCTTCCAATTTAATAATGTAAAGCGGTTTTTGTTTCTGTAAATATTGAAACTTCCGACCTGCGAGACGAATTGAGTTATACTCTAACTTTTTATACCTTTGATGTGGATTTGAAATAGGAAAATGCAAAAACATAACTTCAATACTACACGAACGATTATCTATATTAAAAATATGGTGAGTGATAGTTGCATTAAACTAGTGCGGCAGGAACTGGAACGGACGGGGTTTATAGAAGTGATAAATGTGAGCTTGGGTGAAGCGGAGATTCAGCTGGATACGCAGGTATTTAATTTGGATGTGGTGAATGAGATTCTGAAAAAAAATGGTTTCGAACTGTTGCGGGATACGAATAAAAAGCTGGTGGAAAAGATAAAGACTACAGTGATTCAGTTTGTTTTTTATGGTAATAATAATACTTCGCTGATCAAGAATTCGGATTATTTGAGTGAGAAGCTGCAACAATCGTATCAGCATTTGAGCAAGGTGTTTTCGGAAACTACCGGAATGACTTTGGAGAAATATATTATACTTATAAAAGCGGAGAAAATAAAGGAGATGATAAGCTATGATGAATATACGCTTAGTGAAATAGCTTATTTTATGGGATACAGCAGTGTTCAATACTTGAGCAATCAGTTTAAACAGATTACAGGCTATACGGTAAGCGACTATAAAAATCTGGGTAAAAAGGACAGAAAATCTCTGAATTCGCTGTTGGATTAAGCGTCATCAGCGTTTTTTTGATCAATAGAGTCAAGGTCGAACTAAATTTCATTACATTTTTTTATAATACTGTAACGTGGCTATTTTTTAGTCGGCATATCTTTGTGTCGTTAAAAGGGAGTTCATTTTAATTATTTTAGAGATGTTACAAGCCATAATTATAGATAAAGAACCTTTGTTTAAAGAAATTATAGAAAAAGGGTGTATTGATTCGCAAAGGTTTCAACTCAAAAAGCTATTTACTACTATTAATGAAGGACTGAAATATTTGCACAAATCGCCAGTTGACTTGCTGTTTATAGATATTGAGATGGCAAAAGGTTCGGGGGTTGATTTCAGATTATTATCGGAGCTAAACACCATGGTTATTTTTGTTTCGGAAACAAAAGACCTTGCTGTGGATGCATATAACATGAATGCTATTGACTTTCTGCTAAAACCTTATTCGGAAGACAGATTATCTGTAGCGTTGAATAAAGCTATTTTAAATTACAACATTAAATTGAATAGCAATAATGCAGAAGAAAAACCAAATATGTTTCTGCGTGCTGATTATGGATTGAGGAAGTTTATACTTTCGGATATACTTTATATTGAATCACTGGGAGATTATATTAATATTTACCTGCAGAATCAGAAGCGGATAACTACCCGACTTACTATGAAAATGATGCTATCGAAATTAAACACGAATGAATTTATACGTGTTCATCGTAAATATATTATTCCTCTGAATAGAATCGAAAATGTAAAAAGCAGAATCATTTCAATTGCCGGACGAGAGATTCCGATTGGTAATAAATACAGGAAGGATGCAATGCGCCATTTAGCTAATTAGGAACAGTTCCAATTTAGCAGTAAATAGATTAAGGGGAAAATAAATTATTACTTTTGACATTAATATAGACTTACAAATAATAATATCAATGAAAATAAAAAGAAACGTAGCATTAAGCGATTCGGGATTTGTATTTGATCCATCAACAGGCGACTCCTATTCAACTAATCCGATAGGGTTGGAGATAATAAAAATGCTTAAGGAAGAGAAAACTCCTCAGGAAATAAAAGCTGCCATTGTAAAACTATACATGATAGATGAGGTAAGTTTTGAAAAAGATTATTTCGACTTTGTGGAGATGTTAAGTAAAATAAAACTTACAGAAAACGATGAAAAGAAAAAAGATTAATGTAGCTGTTACCGGCTTAAATGCCATTGACAGTCCCGGCCCGGGAGTGCCGGTAATACGTGCATTGAAAGAAAGTAAACTATATGATGTACGCATCATTGGGCTTTCGTATGAGACATTGGAGCCGGGTATTTATATGCATGATCTTGTTGACAAAACATACCAGATTCCATTTCCATCGACAGGAAAGGCTGCATTGCTTACACGATTGAAATATATACATGAAAAAGAAAAGATTGATGTATTGATTCCAAACTTTGATGCTGAGCTTTATAATTTTATCACGTTGGCGGATACGTTAAAAAAGGAAATGAAGATAAAAACATTTCTACCTACTTTGGAACAGTTTGAGGAGCGTCACAAAGCAAATCTTTCGGAGTATGGAAGGAAACACGGCATTAAAGTTCCGTATGGAAAAATGATTTTCAGTACTGCTGAAATACCTGCACTTAAAGATGAATTTACTTATCCATTAGTTGTTAAAGGTAAATTTTATGATGCTTCGATTGCTTATACACCTGAACAAGCTGCCACTTATTTCAATAAGATAAGCGCTAAATGGGGCTTGCCAATTATCATTCAGGAAATGGTATATGGCCAGGAAGTAAATGTAACAGCCATAGGAGACGGCAAAGGAAATGTGATAGGTGCTGTACCGATGCGTAAACAGTACATTACAGACAAAGGGAAAGCATGGTCAGGTATATCACTGGATGATAAAAACTTGCTGGATATGACGAAAAAGCTTTTTAAAGGCTGTAAATGGAGAGGTGGTATGGAACTAGAGATTATTAAAACCAATGAAGGTGATTATTATTTGTTGGAGATTAATCCTCGTTTCCCAGCATGGGTTTACCTGGCAGTAGGTTGTGGACAAAACCATCCGGAAGCATTGGTAAGTCTGGCATTAGGTGAAGATGTAAAACCTTTTAAAAAGTATGATGTGGGTAAATTATTTGTTAGATATTCATACGATTTAATTGTAGAGTTAGAAGAGTTTGAAAAGATTTCAACTTTAGGAGAATTATAGAGATTAAATTTTTGAATGTGCTAATTTGAAAATCAAGTGACACAACAACAATATAACCATTGAACAATATAACAATACAGAATATGAAAAGACTACAGTATGAACGCCCCGTAATACAACGTTTGAACGTTGGGGTAATGAACAAATTCGGAAAGAAAACTGAATACGCACCGGTAACTCATATTGATGGGAATTCGGTAGAAGAACTTATAAATAAATATGGTTCACCATTATTTGTAATCTCCGAAAAGACCATCCGCAGGACTTTAAGAGATGCGAATAGAGCGTTTAAAACACGTTATCCTAAAGTGCAGTTTGCCTGGTCGTACAAAACGAATTACAACAATGCAGTTTGTAATGTATTTCACCAAGAAGGTTCGTGGGCGGAGGTTGTATCGGGTTTTGAATACAACAAAGCTTTACATAATGGGGTACCGGGAAATAAGATTATTTTTAACGGTCCAGATAAAACAGAAGCAGAATTAAAACTTGCTATTGAGAATAATTCATTGATTCATATTGATCATTTAGATGAATTATATTTGATAAAAGAGTTGGCAACAAATGCCAAAAAGCGACCTAGAGTAGCAATACGAGTGAATATGGACACTGGAGTATATCCGATGTGGGACAGATTTGGTTTCAACTATGAGAATGGACAGGCTTGGGATGCCATCAACAAAATAATGTTGAATGACACTATGGATTTAGTAGGCTTGCATTCACATATAGGAACATTTATGTTGGCTCCTAGTGCTTACGGTGTGGCAGCTTCCAAACTTTCGGAACTTGCTTTAAGCATCAAAAAGAAATATAAAAAGAATGTTGAATACATTGATATGGGTGGAGGTTTTGCATCTAAAAACACGCTAAAAGGCTCGTATTTACAAGGTGCGGACTCTTCTCCATCCTTTGATCAGTTTGCTGAAGCAATAACTACAGCGATTTTAAATGCAGGTTTTGTTGAGAACGAGTTACCTTTATTAATACTTGAAACAGGACGGGCGTTAATAGATGAAGCAGGATCATTGTTAGGAACAGTTATCTCGAACAAACGATTAGCAGATGGAAGACGTGCAACAATTATGGATTTCGGAGTAAATATTTTATTCACTTCTTTCTGGTATGACCATAAAGTTAGTCCGGCACAGGAGTTTAGCCAATATACCGAAGACGCTGTATTGTATGGCCCATTGTGTATGAATATTGATGTTATTCGTGAAAACATTACCTTGCCACCATTAAAACGAGATGACCATGTGGTAGTGCATACAGTGGGAGCGTATAATATGACACAATGGATGCAGTTTATTGCATTGCGACCGGCAATTATAATGATTGATATGGAAGAAAAAGCTCATATTATAAGGAACCGAGAAACATTAAATAGTATTCAGGGAGACGAAGTAACGCCAAAATATTTAAAAGATTTCAAATTATAAATTGTGCAGGGTAGCGTAAAAGAGCAGGTAAAGTTTTATAGAGATAGTATAACAAATAGTTACAGCCAAATGTTGTTTTCGAACAACATTTGGCTTGCACTTTTTGTTATTGCTGCCTCTTTTATTGATCCTTTTACCGGATTAAGCGGGATTATCTGTGCACTTTCTTCTATCTTTTTCGCAAAACTATTAGGTCTTAATCCAATTATAATCCGAAGTGGAACATACAGCTACAATTCATTACTTACTGGTCTTGCGATGGGAATATTTTTCCATTGTACCATACCATTTTTCGTGATGCTACTAATCGCTTCTTTCCTAACACTTATTCTTACTGTTTCAATTGCATCCGTATTTTCAGCTTATAAAGTTCCATTTTTAAGTTTGCCTTTCATAATAGGCATTTGGATGATTCTTCTGTGTTCACGAAGTTTTGGAGCATTACAATTAAGTGAAAGAAGCATTTATTCTTTCAATGAATTATGGAATATTGGAGGAGCGACACTCGTTAATATTTATGAAAAAACAAACTCTTGGAAATTCCCATTACTTGCTGAAGTATATCTAAAATCATTAGGAGCAATCTTCTTTCAATACAATATTATATCAGGGTTATTAATAATGATTGGATTATTTATATACTCGCGCATTGCATTTTCACTTTCTATTGTAGGCTTCTTTACCGGTTATCTGTTTTGCTATTTTGTCAAAGGGAATTTATCTGAACTGGAATATAGTTATATAGGTTTTAATTATATTTTATCTGCAATTGCCATCGGTGGATATTTTTTAATTGCTTCTACTCGCTCCTATTTATGGGCATTAATATCTGTTCCTTTGGTAGGGTTAATGATAAGTGCGTTAGGAAATATGATTGGAGTTTTTCAATTGCCATTATATTCTCTTCCTTTTTCACTAGTAGTTATTTTAATAATATTCACATTGAACAATAGGTATTTCGTGCACAAACTTAACCTTGTTCAATACCAGCAGTTTTCCCCTGAAAAGAATTTATATGCCTATACTAATAGTTTGGAGCGATTTAAAAATGACACTTATTTTCATATTCATCTTCCTTTTTATGGACAATGGTTTGTATCGCAGGCGCATGAAGGAGAAATAACTCACAAGGAAGATTATCGCTACGCTTGGGACTTTGTAGTAACAGATGAAACACAAAAAACATTTAAACTTCCAGGAAAAGAAGTTTCAGATTTCTTTTGTTATTCATTGCCGATCCTCGCTCCTTGTGCAGGTTACATTATTAACCTTGTGGATGGAATAGAAGATAATGCTATTGGAGATGTGAATCTTGGAGAAAACTGGGGCAATTCAATAGTAATAAAACATGGTGATTATTTTTTCAGCAAGATAAGTCATATTAAAGCAAATAGTTTTAAAGTTAAAATTGGAGATTATGTAAAGAAAGGTGATATCCTTGCTAATTGTGGTAATTCAGGCCGTTCGCCTGAACCGCATATTCATTTCCAACTTCAGTCAACTGAGTTTGTTGGGGCGAAGACATTGAAATATCCTATTGCATATTATGTATCAAAACAAAATAATAAATACGAATTTCATTCCTTCGATTATCCTTTGGAGGGTCAGCAAATATTCAGGACTACTCCTACTCCATTATTGACTCAAGCATTTCATTTTACACCAGGAATGGTTATGGAGTTTGAAGTGACGAATGGTGATAAGAAATCAAAAGTGAAATGGGAAGTATTTGTCGATTCGGCAAACCTAACTTATATGTATTGTCACCAAACAAAATCAATTGCTTATTTTGTGAATAATGAAACACTGCATTATTTTACTTCATTTAAAGGTGATACTGACTCTTTACTTTATTATTTCTACTTGGGAACACATAAAGTTTTATTGAGCTATTTCCACGAAATGAAGGTAACTGATGCTTTACCGATAAGCGGATTCTATCCTGGCATTATAAAAACACTGCAGGATTTTATTGCACCATTCTCTATATTCCTAAAAGCAAAATACTCATCCACATTTAAAGAAATTGACGACTATCAACACCCTACAAAAATAAAGATTGCTTCTAACGCTATTGCCAAAGCTGTAGGAGGAAATAACAGAGAAATTAATTTCGAGTTGGAATTATCTAACAATAGAATATCAAAGTTTACAATTAAGGAAAAAGATAAATGGATTTCAGCGGAAAATATCGGAGAATAATTATCTTACTTTTCATTTTTACTTTAGGGAAAACTTATGCCCAAGACACACTAAATACGGCCTTTGTTGAAAAAAAATCTTATCAGCTTTATATTGACAAGAATTGGAACGAACTTATTACCTTCTCTAACAAAGCAATAAAAAAGGATTTTGATTATTACTATTTGCGTTTGAGACTCGGGATTGCTTATTATGAGAAAAAAAAATATCTGTTTGCCACTAAACAATTTCAGAAGGCTTTAACGTTTTATTCAGGTGATAATCTTTCGAAAGAATATCTATACTATTGTTATATTTATTCAGGCAGATATGTTGATGCGCGAGTTCTAAGTAAGTCATTTGATACCGAGTTGATAGCTAAAACAGGAATAGATAAAATATCATCACTAGCTTTAATACAGATGAGTGGTGGTGTTAAACAGCCAAGTTCATCTTATTTAGAAAACCCACATCCTGAACAATTAAATAATATTCGCAATAATGATTCAATTACTGTAAATAAAACTGATTCAATCCATTATTCCACCGCCAAGTATTTTCAGGTTGCTTTGGGGCATTACGTAAAGAATAGGATTTATTTATTTCATGCCTTTACCTATTTTAATCAGGAAAGTTCGCATTATAATCATGGCTTTAAAACTTTTGATTTACACGACCCTCCTCCTTTTCCAGTGAATTCAACCAACCATTTTTCTGCACCAATAATAAATAATAATGACGATATTACCAATCAATATCAATATTATCTGGGAGCAAATATTCCTTTAAAAAAAAATTGGAGTATATCACCAGCAGTACATTATATTAGTAGTAATATTCTTCACAAAACAGAAAATACTGTATTTGGTACTATTATTGGTCATCCTCCTATGGGTCCTCCTACAGTTGTAGAAGTACCATTCAACCCAAAATTACTAAGTTCACAATCAACCTCACATAGTAGTTATTTTGTTGAGGCATTTACTGTCTCGAAATACATTTCCAATCTATCTTTAGCTCTTGGAAATACTTTTTCAAATATTAACAACACTAAGAGGGTACAGAGTACTCTTTCTATATCCTATGCCCCATTTGGTAATAACCGACTTGTAATTGGATGTGATGCACACTATGTTTATACTATTGATTCGGCTGAAGGAAGGGCAGCAATATCACCTTATATTACATTTATGCCTACTAGTAAGATTTCGTTTACATTAAACTATTTGGTTGATTTTAATGATAAACAAAAAGACGATACAAATAATAATATTATTGAAGGGAACGGACTTTTCATAAATAATTCATCAGATAAAACACTTTCTCGACTTTCAATTATTGGCAATATTCCTGCAGGAAAGCATCTTGACTTTTTTGCAATTTACACCTATGAAAACAATTTAACTACTTTGCCCGTTCCTGCAGATAAACGAACAAATTTACCTGTAACACTTAATTATTATTACAACAGTTTTTTTATTGGAATACGAATTAAAAACTTTAATAAATTTACAAATAAATAAACCCTTCAATTAGAATCATGAAAAAAATCAAACAAATTATTATCGGAGGTATCCTCTTATTGAGTATCAACAATTCGTTTGCTCAAAATGTTAAGTTGGCAAGTGCTTTTTCTAAAAGTTATGCAGCTGAAAAAAATAAAGATTATGATGGCGCAATAAAAGCGCTTATGGATAGTTATGAAACTACTTCTTACGAAGAGAATCTTCGGTTGGGCTGGTTGTACTATAAAGCAGGAAAGAATAAGGAGTCTGCTACTTATTACCAAAATGCTGTTAAATTAATGCCTTATTCCATTGAAGCAAAAACTGGACTCATTTATCCTGTTTATGCACAAAATCAAATGGATGAATTAGAAGTAGTTTATAAAAAAATATTGGAAGTTGATCCGCTTGATGTTAATTCCAACTATCAGTTAGGCTATATTTATTACAACAAAAAGAACTATGACCTAGCCAAAAAACAATTCGAGAAGATAATTAGTTTATATCCTTCCGGTTATGAGCCTTATTTAAGAGACACCTGGCAACAGATAAACAAGTCGGAGAAGCAAAGCGATAAAGTAATTGCTGCATTTGCGAAAAGTTATGATTTTGAATATAAAAAAGATTATGCTTCCGCTATAACTTCAATAAAAGACATTTACGATCTTAAATATTATGATGTTAACTTGCGTATGGGATGGTTAAATTACCTTTCAGGGCTTAATAAGGAGGCGATTAAATATTATCAGATAGCAATTGACTTAAAGCCAAATTCTATTGAACCTCGCTTTGGCATCAATTATCCGCTAGGTGCATTAGGTAACTATGATGAAATAAGCAAACAAAACAAGAAAATTGTTGAAATAAATCCTCAAAATAGTTTTGCGAATTATGGTCTTGGATCTTATTATTATTCAAAAAACGATTATTCCGCTGCTTATCAATATCTCGAGAAAGTAGTAAATCTATATCCTTTTAGTTACGATGGTTTAATATTATACGCATGGGCAAATTTCAAAACAGGCAAAACAGCAGAAGCTAAACTCTTGTTTAATAAAGTATTAATGCTTGCTCCTGGTGATACATCAGCATTGCAAGGATTGGCATTGATAAAATAGAAAATCGATATTTAATTATTCATTCCTGATAAGGTTTTAAATAAAGTACTTTTTAAAAATATAAGTATTATAGAATTTAGTTAAACACCACATAGTATTTCTTCAGAATATAATAGCCAATTATATTTTCAGAACACTTTATTTAAACCTCTCATTTTCATTCTGCAATAATTTATGACAGCAGAATAAAAGTGAGAGGTTCTATTTTACTTTAATATTTCCCACTATCCTTTTTTTCTCTAATTTTAAACCATCAAACAAATTAATTATGTCTAAAAAGAATCAACCCGCAAATAAGAAAAATTCGCAACCAGTTAAGACAGGTATGCTGGACAATTTAAATAAATGGCTAGAAGCCAGGGACAAGAAAGTATTTTACTCAATATTATTTCTTTCTACATTATTTACTTTGCTTTTGTTCGATTCCAAAGTGTCATTAGGTGGGGATGATTCCAGTTATATTGAACGAGCATGGTCGTTGATAAACGAAGGCAAGTTCCCTTATTTTCAAGGGCCAGGTTATCCTGTGATACTTTCTTTTTTCATGAGAATATTCGGATTAAATATTGTTGCTCTTAAATTTCTATCTGTTCTTTGTCAGTTCGGTTTTGTATGGGTAACGTATCTCACTTTCCGCAAACGCATACCATATACTGTTCTTTTCGCGTTGATTGCATTTATTTCTGTGAATAATTTCGTTCAGTATTATGCCAGTCAGACCTATACCGAAACATTTTTTCTATTTGTTCAATCTATCTGTTTGTACATCACCTTTAATATTATTGACAACATCAACGAGAAAGCAGGATGGGCAGAAGGTTTCAAGGAGAACTATAAATTATGGCTGCTGTTCGGATTGATGTTTGTTGTATTAACTATTTCCAAGAGTATTGCTTTTGTTACCATTGCAGGGGTTTTACTCTACTTCTTATTAAATAAAAACTATAAGCAAATCGTTTATGCACTCGCCGCTTACCTTGTATTCCGTGGCATCTACCAGTTAATTACCACTTCAATGTATGGAGCCAATGATTCAAATCAACTGGAACTAATGTTACGAAAAGACTTGTATAAACCAGAAGGTGGACATGAAGATATGGGTGGAATGATAGACCGCTTCTTCGCTAATTTTAATACGTACGTTTCCTATCATATGTATCGAATTTTTAACCTCCGGTTGATTGGCAGCATAGAGGTTCTAGATGGTGAAACAATTACTCCTTTACCTGCACTTTCATTTGTATCTACAATAATTCTTGCGGTATTTACATTCTTTAGTTACAAGAAAAATAAATTTATTTTCTTCTCTAGCATTTATCTGATTGCTCTTGTAGGTGGCGTATTTTTTGGTGTTCAGGCAAACAACATGCAGTCGCGATTAATTATAATTGCCATTCCCCTTATTTTTCTGGTACTATTTTATGGAATGTATGAATTTGCAAAACGAAATTCGACATTACAATTTTTCTTCATCGCGTTTTCAATCGTTATGCTGGTTATTTCCTTAGGTAAATCAAGTATTAATGCGAAACAAAATTTCGTTGCATTAAAGAAAAATATGAGTGGAGATATGTATTATGGATACACTCCTGATTGGGAAAATTTCCTTAAACTTAGTAAGTACTGTGCCGACAGCTTGCCGAAAGATGCACAGGTATTATCGCGCAAACCTAACATGAGTTTTATATATGGTAAGGGCAAAAAGTTTGTTGGTCAGTATATTGTAAATTCCGAGAATGCAGATACGGTGCTGATGGATTGGAAAAAAGAAAATGTGAAATACGTTATAATGCCTAACCTGCGTCAGAATCCAAAGAAAAACAACGGACGAATTATTAATACTATTCAACGAATGCTTGGACCTGTAGTTCAGAAATATCCTGAAAAATTGAAACTTCTGAAAACGGAAGGAACTGACGAACCTGCTTATCTGTACGAGATAAATTATTAATTGTTCGGCGCTTGACCATTTAATATATAACTAGTAAGATATTCAACCAAAAAACTACTTTCAAAAACAACAGGAATTAGAAATAGTTTAGGCTATTTCTTCATTTTACCTTTTCAAAGTAAAAATAAAGGAGTTCCTTTAAAAAAAACAGGAGTTCCCTTTTTAAATAAAGGAAGCCAATTATTAGAAACAGGAACTCCCTTATAAAAAACAGGAACTCCCTTTTAAAAACAGGAGCTCCTGTTTTAAATACAGGAACTCCCTTTTAAAATACAGGAACTCCTTTTTAAAATAAAGGAGTCCCCGAATAAAATAAAGGAACTTAGTTTTTTATCAAGGAAAACAAATACTAAACTGACTAATTAACTTATATCCTTATAGTAATAAGGCAATTATGAGGTTGAAGAAGGTATAAAAATTGATTCCGTCTTGAAAGAAATCAACCTTTAAAACATGGCAAGGTGATATAAAACACACTTCCTTCTCCCTTTTTAGTGGTAAACCCTATTTCCCCATTAATATCTTCGAGGATGCTTTTCACAATCGCCAAACCAAGTCCCATACCGCCTGTTTTTGTAGTAAAGTTCGGTGAAAATATTTTATCTGTCAGCGCTGCATCCACTCCAGTTCCATTATCAGCGATACTTATAATAATCTGTTGGTTTTCTATATTTATCGCTACGTTAATAATTCCCTGTTGCTGTTCAGGGATTGCCTGCATCGCATTTTTTATAAGATTATTAAACACCCGCAGCAACTGTTCTTTATCCGCATTTACATAATACAATTCATTTTCAGCGCACGAAAAATTGAAGTGAATATGTTGCATTCCATTATATAACCCAATACAATTTAGTAGCAACTCTTTCACATTTATTTTCTCATGATTTGACTTCGGCATCTTTGCAAAGTTGGAAAACTCAGTAGCAATGGTAGAAAGCGTATCAATTTGCTCAATAATAATCTTTGTCAAACGTTCCATCTTTTCATTCATGTCCGGTGCATGGTCGTTCCAAGTACGCTGTAAATGCTGAACACTTAATTTCATCGGTGTTAATGGATTTTTAATTTCATGCGCCACTTGTTTCGCCATTTCCCGCCATGCACTTTCACGTTCCGACCGCGCAAGTAAATCAGCACTATTTGCCAACTCGGCAATCATTCTGTTATATTCACTCACCAGATTTCCAATCTCATCTTTTTCCCTCCATTCAATAGGTTCATTTGTTTTGCCAAGTTTAATTTTACTTAATTTATCCTGAATTAACTTAAGTGGTTTTGTAATATAATTAGAAATTAAAATGGCCGTAATAATAGATAATGCAAACAGCAGAACATAAATATTTATCAATGCTACAAGAAATTCAGAAATCTCTTTTTCAAGTTTGCTTTGCTTCGCGAAGTAAGGCAGATTAAGATAAGCAAGCAATTTTCCATCTTTATTTTTGAATGGAATATAAGCTGAAACATAATTTAATTTACCAATTCGTTCCTCATGCACAAATTCTGTTTTCCCTAAAACAGCAATTTGAAGAAATGCTTCCGGATTCATTTTCTTTGAAGTTAATCCCTCATCAAATACTTGCGAACGAGATGATGCATAAAGATTTCCCTTTGCATCGTATAAACTTATATCAGTAAAAAAAACGGTCGAAGATTTCTTTAAAATAAACGAAACATAATCAGTAAGACTTTTATTCAGATTATCTTCAGCAGCCAATTTACTTTCAACGTCAATTAAAACAGAATGAATTTTTTCACTTATGCTTTCCTGATTTTGTGTTTCGAACTGTTGTTTAATATAATAAATGGTACCTCCGCCAAACAATGCAAGGGAGATTAAAACAATTAATACCAACACCGCTTGTATTCGATATTTAAAAGAAATATTCTCAAATAAAACTCCTAATGAAAGTTGCCGAAGAAATAAAACTAACAACAACAACAAGCTAAAAAAAGCAAACAGATAGGAGAATGTGGTTACATGCCCTATAAAACCTTCGGTGCGCTTACTCAATACAATCAATGTTTCCGGATTTGGCTGAAACAAAAGATGATTGTAGTCTTCATAATTTACAAACTGAAATTCATTTTTACTTTTTTTCTCATCAAAATTTTTACTTGTTAAACCATAGGTGAGTTTTCCGTACTGATTAATAAGTTGATGATGTTTATATTTAGCATAAGAATAGTTGGATATTTCTTCTGACAAACCGATATTTTTATCTAGCAATAATTCAGGAAACCCTATTTCATCCGAAATAAATTTCGAATCAAGTTCTAAATATAATGTTCCAAACTTTTGCTTCGTTTGCTGGTTTCTATAAAAATCCAGCTTCGCTAAATAACTAATTTTACCGGATTCGTTTTTTATGAAATTAAAATGTTCGCAAGATGTAGGCTTTCCCTTTCTTTCAATTAAATCATCGAAATAAAAGATATTGTCAAAGATCGGATTTCGAGACTTAAAAACAGGAAGACACATGGTATCAAACAGAGCAATGTGCAAATCATATTTATCCCAAAAACCACTGAAATATTGCTGTTTAATTCGTTTTTCAAAATTTGCAGGTTGTTTATCAATTCGATAAATATATGACATCAACAAAACATCGTTTTGAATGTCATCATCTAGATCCTGAAATAAAAGCTCAGCCACAGGGTCCTGTTCTGCAGCTAATTTTTCTGCATAAATCTTTCTTGCTTCATTTTCTTTGATTCCCGAATACTTAATAAAAACATGAACAGAATACAGCGAAAAAATAAATACAAGTAAAACAATACCTGAAAAAGAATAAACAGTTTGTTTTCTTTTTAAAATGGCAATCGATATAATTATAATAATAGGTAATCCAACTACCATTATATCAAATGCGCCAAGAAAAAGCGAAATGACTAAATGAAAACAACACGAAATAAGGAAAATAATTAAATACTGCATTATTTGTAACTTCAGATCAATTAATATTCCGACGATTTTGTCTACTATTAAAAAATAAACGAATAATAAAAGGCCGATGATTACAATACCAGTGTAACTATATCTATTGAGACTAAATAAATTATTAATACTGAAAACAATGTTTGAATTTTTAATTAAGCCGGTAAATAGTTCTGTAATTATCCAAGAGAACAAGAATAAGAGAAGAAGTAGAATTAGAGAAATAACAACTCTGCTTGCACCTTTTATACGAAAGATAATTAGTTTAAAATCTATCTCATTTAAAACATAAAATACCAAATAGAAAAGCAAAACAACATTTACAAACAAATCACCTAGTGATGAAAGCCAAATTGAATTAGCATCAGCGAATATTTTTGGAGAAAACATTTCAAAAGAATAAAAGCTTTCAGGTAAGGAAAACTTAATTGATATAAAACGAAGTATAGCTATGCTTATCACAAAAAGGAATACTGATACGTTTTTCCCAATTTTTCCACTTAGCTCTTGGAAAGACACCTTCATAAAAACCAACAGTAAAAGACATGCTAATACATTGAGCAATGCCGATAATACAGATGTGTTATTGGAATAACCTGCCGGATTAAACTCAAGTGAAAATAAATATTCCCCTTTCGAATTCTTAATGCTATAATTACTTTTAGGACGATCTGTATGCAATTTAGTTTCTGTAGAAACATCAAAATCTTTCTGGAACTCATTTACCAAATATTTATTCTGATATGGATAAACATTTTTAATTAAAATTAGCCCTACAATTGTTTTAGTGGTTGTGGCATTAGTATTTGGGTGCATCACTTCGAACCAGCCATTATGGAGCTTTGCCATCTTTGTATCCAGACAAACTTCCTTTATCCAGTTTTCAACCGCAATGGAATTATCACTCCAAAATTTTAATGTATCATTCTCATAAATTAACAATGCCAAGCCATCTTCTTCAAGCATTTCATTATAATAAGCGGGCTTTTCGGTAAAAAGTTGATTGTAATTTTTAGTTACTGCTTGTGCTGCAAGCAAAGCCATTTCATCATTTAACCGTTTTTCTTTTAAATGCAGCGTAGTTTCAAATCTGGAAACAGATGTGGAGGAATTGTTGTCAAAAGAGTGATGCAAAAAATAAGCAATCCCAAATAACAGGAAAGCGAAAAAAATCAAATAGATTTTATTTTTAAAAATTGTTTTCAATTTATTATAATTGCGAACTATTAATTACTTTTAGAACTGAATTTTATTTTTACATTCTTAACAAAAGTAAAGAAATATATTGGGGACGTTTTTAAAACCTCATAAATTATACCAAACTTAACATGGGAAAACAGGCAATAAATAAAAAGAATAAGATCAAAGAAGTTAATATTTCTTCTAATCTCAATAAAATCAACCTCTTCCCCGAATTCAAAATTCAAGTAATTGTGTTGGCTATTATTGGACTTATTATTTATGGAAATTCATTTTTAAATGAATACGCCTTAGATGATGGAATTGTAATTGAAAAGAATGATTATGTACAGCAAGGGTTTAAAGGTATTCCGAAAATATTAAAAACAGATGCTTATGATAGCTTTTACAGATCGATGAATGCAAAACAACAGCTTTCAGGTGGCCGTTACCGTCCGCTATCTGTTATTACTTTTGCAATCGAACAGCAATTATTTGGAAGTAATGAAAAAGTAAAACCTGCTGCCGACGTCGCTTTTATCAGGCATGTATTAAATGTTGTGTATTATATATTGTCTGTTATTGTACTGTTATATTTTCTCCAAACCTTTATATTTAAAGACACTCCGCTAGTTGCTTTTATTACTTGCTTATTATTTTTAATACATCCTTTACATACCGAAGTTATTTCAAACGTAAAAAGCAGGGACGAAATTTTATCTTTTTTATTTATCATTCTCACGTTTATAAAAGTATTTAGATATAGAGAATCGAAGAAAACGGGACAGTTATTAGCTGCTTTAGTATTTTATTTCTGTGCATTACTTTCAAAAGAATATGCAGTAACCTTACTAATTCTTATTCCAATGTTATTGTATATTGCAAAAGGCGATTCAATGAAAGATGCAATTATAGGTGTGTTGCCATATGTATTTATAGCCGCAATATATTTAATAATTCGTTTTTCTATTGTAGGAAAGGGAGCAACAATGGAAAATCCTGATGTTTTAAATAACCCATATAAGTTTGCTACTCAGCCGGAAAAGTGGGCTACCAAAATTGAAATTCTGAATCACTATTTGCGATTATTATTTTTCCCACACCCGCTTTCCAGTGATTATTCGTACAGTACCATTGCCTACACTAACTTCGGAAACCCGATGGTTTGGTTTGCCATTCTCTTTCATCTATCAGCTATTGCAGCAACCATTGTTTTATTTGTAAGAAGAAATATTATTGCTTTCGCTCTAGCCTTTTATTTGCTTCATCTATTTTTGGTAAGTAACTTAATAATGGATATTGGCGCAACAATGGGTGAACGATTAATCTATCATTCATCATTCGGGTTCTTATTAATCATTGCTATTTTCATTAATTGGTTGGTTGAGAAAATCAATTCTCCTCAAGTAAAAAAGATAACTACAATCTCTGTTCTTAGTTTAATTACAATATTTTGCGCGGCAAAAGTAATCCCTAGGAATGCCGAGTGGAAGAATGATACAAGCCTGTTTATTGCTGATGCTGAAACGGCACCCAACAGTGCACTGGTTAATGGAAATGCCGGAAAAGCATATCTAGATTTGTCGGAAAAGCCGGAAAATAAATCACAGGAAACAGAATTGATTCGTAAAGCAATTGTTCATTTCAACCGTGCTGTAAATGTTCATAAAGAATATGTAAATGGCTACTTGAATATGGGCGTAGCATATTATAAATTAAAAAACTATGACAGTGCCCGTGTGGAGTGGGATAAGGTAAATGAACTGTATCCTAGCAATCCTTTTCTAAAGCGAAATTACGCTGTGCTTGCCTCAGTTTATTATAACAGAGGAATGGAAAAAGGTGGTAAGGAACCATTAGAAGCTATTAAATTTCTTGAACAAGCCGTTCAGTTGGATCCTGAAAATGCTGACTACTGGTATAATCTAGGAGGTGCCTATTACACAATTAATGATTATCAGAAGGCAAGAAACGCATGGAATAATTCCCTTCAGTTAAATCCTAATAAAGAAGACGCTAAAAAAGGATTGGATGCTATTGCAGGGAAATAATCTATTTTCTGTAAAATAAATTATCCACATAAAAATTATAAGTGGAGGATAAGTTAAATTAAATCGTGACCAGTTACCTACATATAAATAGGACAGACTCTTTTTTTCGCAACAAAAGGAACAATTTTTCTGAAGATATAAATCACTGAAACTTCAAATCCTCCTCTATGATTTGTTGCCGCAATAAGTTTAGAAGTATTCACATCATAACTTATTCCTATATTGAAATTCCGATAATCCATATTCGCAGCAACAATAAAACCATCTTTAATACGATAGAAACCTCCCAAGGCAATCGCTGATGTCATGCCATCTTCATGGGCTAAATAATATTTTGCAAATCCTCCAGCTACTGTTTCGTTATACGTTCCTTGATGTTGATATAAGACAGTTGGCACCACATCCAGCTTCTCCGAAACAGGGAATTCAACAATACTGCTTACGGCAGTTTTAATATCCAATTGGCTGCTGCTACTGCCGAAAAATAATTCTTTAGGCTGAGTAAGATGCAATGCCGAAACACCAATATTTGCAAACAACCTGTTATTTTTTCTATATAAATAAGCCAATCCTGCCCCAATATCAAAATAAGTTATTCTATAATTTGTAAAGTTTTCACCAGTAGGTAATGCAGGATTAAAACTATCGCCGTCATACTGACTATCAAATGTTAAAGCCGAAGGATTGAAATTTTTTGTTGTAGCGCCAGGTTGTACTCCAATGGAAATAAAGTGTGTAGAGTCCTTTGTCAACTTTTTTATATATGATAGTGAGAGATAAACATTGGTTGTACTTAATTTGGAATCGCCGGACTTATCAGTATTTACAATTAATCCCACCGCAATGGTTCCTCCCGCAAAGTCTTTTTTCAATCGATTATCTGCAGAAACAGAAAGCGTTCGGTAGGGCACAGGCACAGCAGCCCATTGACTTCTAATGTTTCCAACAAATCGCCAATCACCATTAAATAAACCTGTTTGTGCAGGATTTAAATTTTGAGGAGAAGCATTAAACTGAGAAAAATGAATATCCTGTGCAGACAAATCACCTCCTGCTCCGCTCCAGAAAAGAGAAGAAAAACAAATAAATAATATTATCACTACTCTTTTCATCTTTCAATTTCACCTAACTAATGTTACATTTCCTTTCTTCTTCACCTCATCGCCATTGTAACATTTTGCAGTTACATACCATGCATAAACATCAGTATTCGCCAACTCTCCCTTGTAAATGCCATCCCATCCTTTATGAATATCATTGGTTTCAAATACCATTTCTCCCCAACGATTATAAACGGCAAAATAAATTTCCTGTACACTATTACTCCTTACGTATAATATATCATTCTTCCCATCACCATTGGGTGTAAACGTATTAGGAACAAACACGTCATCGGAATTACATTTCATGGAGATAACATAAATTGTTATAAATGCATTTTTCGGACAACCTGATGAATCAGTAATTGTAACAGTATAAGTAGTGGTAACAGAAGGTGATGCAACAGGATTAAACGACGTTGCACTACTCAACCCGTTAGCCGGACTCCATTGTATTGAAAGCGTCGTATCTGTAACAGCATGTATTATTGTTGAGTGTCCCTGAGTGATAGTGTCTTTATTGGTGGTTGCCGAAAGAGGGAAAGTACTGGGTGTAAACACTGAAACTGTTGTAGTCAATATCTGCGAACAAGTATCATGATGCGCTGTAACATACGTTACATTTACACTGTAACTGGTAGTTACTGCAGGATTAGCAGTAGGATTGGGAATAGCAGTATTGCTCAAACCTGCCGAAGGCGACCAATGATAAGCTATTCCGCCTAATGCAGATAACTGCGTACTGTTATCCGTACATATACTTGTAGAAGGATTGACACTTACTCCTGAAAGATTATCAAAATTAATTACTGTTGTATCCTTGCAACCAAAAGCATTTGCTGTTATAAGTGTTACATTATAATTTCCAGATGTAGCATATATATGTGTAGGATTTTGAAGCGTTGATGTAGAACTGCCATCACCAAAATTCCATTGCCACACAGCAGGTGAAGCATAAGATGAATCTTTAAAAACAACAGTATTGGTGCAAGGCGGATTTACAAAATTAAAATCACTGGTGATTGGCGGATAAACTATCACAGTATGTATAGCTGTATCTTTAGAGGAACAAGTTCCGTTATTTACAAATAAAGTTACGGGATAGGTACCTGCTGTATTAAACACATGAGTTGGATTGAATATTGTTGAAGTAGTATCGCCATTTCCAAAGTTCCATAAATAATTTCCCCATGAAGTACTTTGATTATGAAAAGTAACGGAGAATGGCGCACAGCCTTTCAGACTATCTGCGCTGAAAACAGCAGTAATAGGTGGAACTTGAAAATCAAATTTGAATGTTCCGTTATTACAATTACTTGCAAAATTGATTCCTGTGGTAGCAGTATAATTTGGACTTGTATACGGCCAGCAACCAGGCTTCACAGGAAAATCATCATGTCCCTGACAACCTGCACATACCGATTGGTACACTACTCCCTTTCTATCAAACCTGCTCGTGCCACCATCAACGTGCTCTCTACTTTGCGCTCCTCCAAAATAAGTTGCATAATTCAATGAAGCTGCATTGGTAGTAAGCACAAATAAATAAAAGTTAAAACCATCTGGATTTGTTGGCTGAATAGCATTCGGCGTTAGCGGCATATTATAAGTAGGAGCACCGGTAATAATATTTCCACCCCACCCTGTCATATAAATATTACCACAATCATCAACTAAAAATGCAGCAGGAGAAATAGTTGGCAAACCATTTCCATTTCCGAAAACAGTTGAAAACACAAGTGTACTCAAGGTGCTGTTCATTTTTGTAATAAACTGTCCACTATTTGGATTATTGTAAACACCCGGTGTTATTGGCATTGCGCCCTCCGACTGACCAACAACATATACATTTGAATTCTGATCCAGTTGTACAAAGTAACTCTGGTCGTAGCTGGCAGTACCCCAATAGGTAGAATTCAGAATTGCCGAACCATCCTTTTTTATCTTCGTAATATATCCATCTGCTTTCCCTCCACAGTAATTAGGCTTTAAAACTCCTGCTGTAGTCGGAAAATTATTGCTCCTTGTCCCTCCTGTTACATATAAATTAAGCGAATCATCCAGCACCAAAGCATACCCTGCATCATTATCCGTTCCGCCAAGATAAGTACTCCATATTAGCTGAGATAAATTACTGTTCATTTTAAAAACCACCGCATCCTGTTTTCCGCCTAGTGAATTATCAAAACCATTTACAATAGGAAAATCTGCTGACCGTGTTGAACTCGCAATATAAACGTTGCCCGAAGCATCCACATTTATCTCTCCTCTGTATTGGTCGCCATAGTTGTATTGCAGCGAGTCCAGCGGATATTCATACACCCCCCACGAAGGAATATAAAGTGTATCGTTATTATTATTTACACCATCATTGCCACTACCGCCAATATAAGTAGATGCTAATAAGGAAGTGCCTGTCGCATTAAATTTAGCAATATAAATATCTGTTCCGCCATTAAATCTAGTTCCATTTGCAACAAAACTTAAATAAGTTCCGCCATTAAATGTTTGGTCGTAAGCAGTGGTACTGGTAGGAAAATCAGACGAACCGGTGGCTCCGTATAGCAGTAAATTATTTTGGTAGTCAACTACCAGACTTGTTACTATTTCTGTTCCGGTAGCACCACCTAAGTAGGTAGAGTAAACTAAAGCTGTACCTGCCGAATCATATTTTGTTATCACCACATCCGTTCTTCCTTGCTGCACCAATCCATTATATACAGTATCATACGCTCCAAGCGTAGTAGGAAATCCCTGTCCGAAACAAGTACCACCCGAATATAAATTTCCGCGTGAATCATAAGTAGCAGTCATTCCAAAATTATCTGCAAATGAACCGGAAGAACAAGCCATCACAAGCACTGGATCTATTATCAGTTCTTTATTTTTATCATACCCTTCCGGAAAATTAAAATGTACTGTATTGTTTTCTAAAACAAATTCGCAATTCACCATTACCTTTTTTCCTTCAATAATTTGATACGTAACAGGCGGCTGCTCCTGCATTTGGTTTACAGAAGTAACAAAATTTAAAGCTCCTTTATCAAGATAAATTTTTTCAAGTCCTTCATATAACAATATAATTTCGTTGGTATTTGCATGAGGAGCCACTATGAAATTATATTTCACAGTGTTCTCCATGCCCTCAATTTGCATATCAATGCCACGATACAAACCTTTATAATTTACCTCACGATAATTTTTTACATTACCTGCCCACTTCTTCTCATCATTACCTATATAATAATTGCAGTAATCAGTTGTTACCTTTGTTGACGACACTTTTGGAGATTTCTCAGCATTAATAAAAGTCATTCTGAAAGCATGTGAATGTATAGGTGCATTCTTTTTTGTTGATGCCTTTTTATAATTTCCTATATGATTTTCGCGGAGCGTTTCCTTATCATAGAAACTATAGGTGAAACAATTCTTTTCGAGGAAAAGAACCCCACCATCCAATTGAGCACGATAGAGAATTTGTTTATCCCATTGTTTTTTATTTTCGGTAAATTTAATTGCAGACTCCAGATGCGGAGATTTTATGCCGATGGCATAACCTTTATCAATACTAGAAAGGAAGATAACCAGTAAAAAATATGTAAAGTAATATATCTTCATTCTTGTATATAACAAAAGCCTTTGCACTATTAATAACTCTCAAAGTTAGTTCATTAAATTATTATATACAAAAAAATAAGTTGAATGACGGAAATAACGGGCAATTACGGAAAGTACTTTTTTATTATTTATTCTATTTTGCTTATGTCAAAATAAAGAGAGAATGAATAAAAGAGAAAAAAAGAATAACCCTGAAGCAGAGCCTCGAAGTATCGCGTTACTCGAACAAGGACTTGATTTTAAGCAAGTTCGTGCTATTATTCTTCCTGCCGAATGTTCCGGCTGGGCGTCTGGACGGTTCGGCTGAGCTGCCCGATGTTCTGGCTGGGCGTCTGGATTGTCCGGCTGGGTGTCTGGATAGTCCGGCTGAGCTGCCCGATGTTCCGGCTGGGCGGCTGAACAATCGGGCTGAACTTCCCGAAGTTCCGGCTGTGCGACTGGAACGTCCGGTTTTCATTTCTGTAAAGAAAAAAATTGAGAAAAATGAGTAATACTTAAACGAATAAAAAAAAGAGGGACAACTTTCGTCATCCCTCTTTTTATACTTCTATTGACTAGTTAACCAATCAACTTATGAACCAATGAACTATTCATCATCTTCCACTTCCATAGCTTCTTTTTTCGAAGCCATCAATTTATCCATCTCTTCTTGAGATCCAACAATCATCTTATCATAAGCTCTCAAGCCGGTACCTGCAGGTATTAAATGTCCAACAATTACGTTTTCTTTCAATCCAAGCAAATGATCCACTTTTCCGCTCACAGCAGCCTCGTTCAATACTTTTGTAGTTTCCTGGAACGATGCAGCACTCATAAAGCTGTTGGTTTGCAACGAAGCACGTGTAATACCCTGCAACACCGCATTGGATGTAGCCGGCATAGCTTCGCGAGCTTCAATAAGTTTCATATCTCTGCGTTTCAACGAGCCATTTTCATCTCTTAATTTACGCGCACTGATAATCTGGCCTGCTTTATAAAGAGTCGATTCGCCTGCATCAAGTATCACTACTTTAGCATACAGGTTATCGTTTTCTTCCATAAACGTTGCTTTGTTTATCAATTGTTTTTCAAGGAAAGTAGAATCTCCAGCTTCGCTGATATCCACTTTTCTCATCATCTGACGAACAATTACTTCGAAATGTTTATCATTGATTTTCACACCTTGCAAACGGTAAACTTCCTGCACCTCATTCACTAAATATTCCTGAACCGCAGTAGGTCCTTTTATCGCAAGTATATCGCTAGGAGTAATTGCACCGTCGCAAAGCGGCTCACCGGCTTTGATAAAGTCGTTTTCCTGAACAAGTATGTGTTTACTCAACTGTACAAGATATGTTTTACGCTCACCAGTTCTCGATTCTACGTATACCTCACGGTTACCACGTTTGATTTTTCCGAAAGAAACAATACCGTCAATTTCAGAAACCACAGCTGGGTTACTTGGGTTACGTGCTTCGAACAACTCAGTTACACGTGGTAAACCACCTGTAATATCGCCTGATTTACCTGACGAACGAGGAATCTTAACAAGTATTTGTCCCGGCTCTATTTTCGCTCCGTCATTTACAATAACGTGTGCACTCACCGGAATGTTATAGGTACGTAAAACCTCTTTGTTTGCAATAATTCTGATTGCAGGGTTCTTGGATTTATCACGACTTTCAACAATCACTTTTTCCTTAAATCCTGTCTGTTCATCCGATTCTTCACGGAAAGTAATGCCTTCTTCGATATTATCAAATTCAAGTTTACCACCGAATTCAGACACAATTACAGCATTGTATGGATCCCAGTCACAAATCAAAGTACCTTTTTTGATTTTTGTATTTCCAGTCACATAAACCTGTGAACCGTAAGGAATATTTCCTGTAGTCAATACAATTTTAGTAGTAGCATCAATAATGCGCATCTCAGCAGAACGGCCGATAACAACGTCAACCATTTCTTTTCCTGATTTACGTTTTACTGTTTTCAACTCATCTATTTCAAGGATACCATCGTATTTAGCTTCTATTTTAGAAGAAGCAACAGAGCCACCCGCAACACCTCCAACGTGGAATGTACGTAATGTCAACTGTGTTCCCGGCTCACCGATTGATTGTGCAGCAATAACACCTACTGCTTCACCTCGCTGAACCATTCTGCCTGTAGCAAGGTTACGTCCGTAACATTTACCGCAAACACCGTTTTTGCTTTCGCAGGTCAATACGGAACGAATCTCTACTTGCTCAATTGGAGAATCAGAAATTTGTTTTGCATAATCTTCAGTAATTTCTTCTCCTGAAGCAATAATCTTTTTACCTGTTAATGGATTATAAACATCATGAACTGCAGTTCTTCCAAGTATTCTATCGTATAACGATTCAACCACTTCATCATTTTTCTTCAATGGAGTAGCAATCAATCCACGTAATGTACCGCAATCTTCTATTGTGATTATAACATCCTGAGCCACATCCACTAAACGACGGGTTAAGTAACCTGCATCCGCTGTTTTCAACGCCGTATCCGCAAGCCCTTTACGTGCACCGTGAGTAGAAATAAAATACTCAAGGATGGATAATCCTTCTTTAAAGTTAGAAAGGATTGGGTTTTCGATAATCTCACCGCCGCCGGCACCTTTTTGAGGTTTCGCCATCAATCCACGCATACCGCCCAACTGACGAATCTGTTCTTTTGAACCTCTCGCACCAGAATCCAACATCATAAATACCGGATTAAATCCTTGACGATCGCTCGTCAATGTATCCAATACTTTTTTAGTAATACGTGAGTTAGTATGTGTCCAGATATCGATAATCTGATTGTAACGCTCATTATTAGTGATGAAACCCATGTTATAGTTTCCTACCACTTCTTCCACCTGAGCATTTGCATCTGCAATCATTTTCGGTTTATCTTCAGGAATCATTACGTCTCCCAAGTTAAATGATAAACCGCCACGGAATGCACTCATATAACCTAAGCCTTTAATATCATCAAGGAATTTAGCTGTTTTAGCCATACCTGTTTCCTTAACAATAGTTCCGATAATATCTCTTAAAGATTTTTTAGTCAATAGCTCATTAATGTAACCTACTTCTACCGGTACCACTTGATTAAACAAGATACGACCAACAGTAGTTTCCATTAATTTATTAACAATTTTGCCGCCTTCTTTTACTTGCAAACGAACCTTAACAAAAGCATGCAAATCAACTTTCTTTTCGTTGTAAGCAATAATAGTTTCTTCTGCAGAATAAAATACAAGACCTTCGCCTTTTACTTTTTCTTCTTTAGTAGATTTTTTTCCTTTGGTCATGTAATACAGACCAAGCACCATGTCCTGAGAAGGTACCGCTACCGGAGCACCGTTAGCTGGGTTCAAAATGTTATGCGAAGCAAGCATTAATAACTGAGCTTCCAATATTGCAGCATGTCCCAATGGAACGTGAACTGCCATTTGATCCCCGTCAAAATCCGCGTTAAACGCAGTACAAGTCAAAGGATGCAACTGAATCGCTTTTCCTTCAATTAATTTTGGTTGGAAAGCCTGGATACCTAATCTATGCAATGTCGGAGCACGATTCAAAAGAACTGGATGTCCTTTCAATACGTTTTCCAAAATATCCCAAACTACAGGCTCCTTCTTGTCAACTATTTTCTTTGCTGATTTAACAGTTTTAACAATACCTCGCTCAATCATTTTACGAATGATGAATGGCTTGAATAACTCTGCTGCCATATCTTTCGGCAATCCGCATTCGTGTAATTTCAATTCAGGTCCTACAACAATTACCGAACGTGCTGAATAATCTACACGTTTACCAAGTAAGTTCTGACGGAAACGACCTTGTTTACCTTTCAATGAATCAGAAAGTGATTTCAAAGCACGGTTCGATTCTGTTTTCACAGCATTCGATTTACGTGAGTTATCAAATAATGAATCCACAGACTCCTGTAACATACGTTTTTCGTTACGTAAGATTACTTCCGGAGCTTTAATTTCTATTAATCGTTTCAAACGGTTGTTACGGATAATAACACGTCTGTATAAGTCATTTAAGTCAGATGTCGCAAAACGACCGCCATCCAATGGAACTAACGGACGTAATTCCGGTGGAATTACAGGTACAATTTTTACAATCATCCACTCAGGACGATTTTCAACATGATCATTTGCATGACGGAAACTTTCAACCACTTGCAAACGTTTCAATGCTTCGTTTTTACGTTGTTGAGATGTTTCTGTATTTGCTTTTATTCGCAAGTCGAAAGATAAAGCATCTAAATCTACGCGCTTCAATAATTCCTGCAATGCCTCAGCACCCATTTTAGCGATAAACTTATTAGGGTCTTCATCATCCAAATGCTGATTATCTTTTGGTAATGTTTCAAGAATATTCAAATATTCTTCTTCAGATAAAAAGTCAAGATAGTTTACACCATCAGATGCTTTTACACCAGCATTTACTACTACATAGCGCTCATAGTAAATGATAGTATCCAATTTTTTTGTTGGTAAACCTAATAGATATCCTATTTTATTTGGCAAAGATTTGAAATACCAAATATGTGCAACAGGAACAACTAAACCAATGTGCCCCATACGCTCTCTACGAACCTTCTTTTCCGTTACCTCTACCCCACAACGGTCACAAACAATACCTTTGTAACGAATACGTTTATATTTTCCACAGGCACATTCCCAATCTTTTACCGGACCAAAAATTCGTTCACAGAACAATCCGCCCATTTCTGGTTTGTAAGTTCTGTAATTGATGGTTTCGGGCTTTACTACCTCACCACTTGAACGTTCCAGAATTGCTTCAGGTGACGCCAGGCTTATAGTAATTTTCGAGAAATTGCTTTTAAGTTTTTGATCTCTTCTGTTGAAAGCCATTTATTATTAATTTATAGTTTAAAGTTATTTTTTGAAATTTTAAATTTCAGGTTTTAAGAAACATAAGTTAGCTTAAAACCTGAAACTTTATACCAGTTGTTAGTCAAGAGTGATATTCAATCCCAGTCCTCTTAATTCGTGCAATAATACATTGAACGATTCAGGGATTCCTGGAGTTGGCATATTTTCACCTTTTACAATTGCCTCGTAGGCTTTTGCTCTTCCTATTACGTCATCCGACTTAATAGTAAGGATTTCCTGTAGAATGTTCGCAGCACCAAATGCTTCCAATGCCCAAACCTCCATCTCACCAAAACGCTGTCCACCGAACTGTGCTTTACCTCCTAAAGGTTGTTGCGTAATTAATGAATAAGGTCCTATTGAACGAGAGTGCATTTTATCATCCACCATGTGACCAAGTTTCAACATATAGATAACACCTACAGTTGCTGGTTGATCAAATTTCTCACCTGTTCCGCCATCTGTTAAGAAGGTACGACCAAAACGAGGTAAGCCGGCTTTATCTGTCCATTCATTCAATTGTTCAGTAGTTGCACCGTCAAAAATAGGGGTAAAGAATTTCTCACCTAATTTTTGTCCTGCCCAACCAAGTACAGTTTCATAAATCTGACCTAAGTTCATACGTGAAGGCACACCAAGTGGATTCAACACAATGTCAACAGGCGTTCCATCATCAAGGAATGGCATATCTTCATCACGAACGATTCTCGCAACAATACCTTTGTTACCGTGACGACCAGCCATTTTATCCCCTACTTTTAATTTACGCTTTTTAGCTATATAAATTTTCGCAAGTTGTACAATTCCAGATGGCAGCTCATCTCCAATAGTTACAGCAAATTTTTTGCGTTTATAAGCGCCAAGTAAGTCGTTGAAACGTATTGAATAGTTATGAAGCAATGTTTTTATTTTCTCATTGGTTTCTTTATCAGTTGTCCATTTACCTGGATTCACTGAGCTAAAATCAATTTTCTCAAGAAGTTTCTGAGTAAATTTAGTGCTTTTTGGAACAACTTCCTCTTTTAGAAGATTATAAACACCTTGCGAAGTTTTTCCATTAACTAAACTAGTAAGTTTATCAACTAACTTGTTTTTCAATGCTGCCACTTCAACATTATGTTCTTTGTCAATTTTTTCTAACAAAGGTTTTTCTTCTTGTTTTGCTTTCTTATCTTTAATAATTTTTGAAAACAATTTTTTCTCAATAACAACACCACGTAATGATGGAGGTGCTTTTAAAGATGCATCTTTCACATCACCAGCTTTGTCACCAAAAATAGCACGTAAAAGTTTTTCTTCAGGAGAAGGATCGGTTTCACCTTTTGGAGTAATCTTACCTATTAAAATATCACCTTCTTTTACTTCAGCACCGATTCGTATCAATCCGTTTTCATCAAGATCTTTTGTTGCTTCTTCCGAAACATTTGGAATATCAGCAGTTAATTCCTCTAAACCACGTTTTGTATCACGTACTTCCAATGAATATTCATCAATATGTACTGAAGTGAAAATATCTTCACGAGCAACACGTTCAGAAATAACAATAGCATCCTCAAAGTTGTAACCCTTCCATGGCATGAATGCCACTTTCATGTTTCGACCTAATGCCAATTCTCCATTCTGTGTTGCATAACCATCACATAATACCTGACCTTTAGAAACTTTTTCACCTTTCTTTACAATTGGTTTTAAGTTGATACAGGTACTTTGGTTGGTTTTACGGAATTTAGTTAGTTTATAACGAACTACATCTTCATCAAAACTAATAAGTTTTTCATCTTCCGTGCGATTGTAACGGATTACAATTTCGTTTGAATCTACATATTCTACTACACCTTCACCAACAGCATTAATTAACACACGAGAATCGCGAGCAACTAATGGCTCTAATCCAGTTCCAACAATTGGAGCCTCTGGGCGTAATAAGGGTACAGCTTGACGTTGCATGTTTGATCCCATCAATGCACGGTTAGCATCATCATGTTCCAAAAATGGAATTAATGAAGCTGCAATAGATGCGATTTGATTAGGAGCAACGTCCATCAATTGTAATTTTTCAGGCTCTACAACGGGGAAATCTCCTTCGTAACGAGCTTTCACTTTTGCTTCTACAAAGTTTCCTTTCGCATCAATTGGCGCATTTGCTTGTGCTATAGTTTTTGAATCTTCTTCTTCAGCACTTAAATAAGTAACACTCTTTTCAATATCCACCTTACCGTCTGTAACAGTCATATATGGAGTTTCGATAAAGCCTAATTTATTTATTTTTGCGAATACACAAAGTGAAGAAATCAAACCGATATTCGGACCTTCAGGAGTTTCAATTGTACATAAACGTCCGTAGTGAGTATAGTGAACGTCACGAACTTCAAAACCAGCACGCTCACGGGATAAACCACCTGGCCCTAGGGCAGATAACCTTCTCTTATGAGTTATTTCAGCCAATGGATTTGTTTGATCCATAAATTGAGACAACTGATTTGTTCCAAAGAATGAGTTGATAACTGAAGATAATGTTTTAGCATTAATCAAATCAGTTGGAGTGAATACCTCGTTATCACGAACGTTCATACGCTCACGGATTGTACGAGCCATACGAGCCAAACCAACACCAAACTGAGAATACAATTGTTCTCCAACTGTACGCACACGTCTGTTACTCAAGTGGTCAATATCATCCACATCAGCTTTTGAATTGATAAGTTCAATCAAATATTTGATGATACAGATAATATCTTCTTTAGTCAATGTTTTATGATCCATCGGAGTAGTAAGATTCAACTTTTTGTTGATTCTGTAACGGCCAACTTCTCCTAAATCATAACGTTTATCAGAGAAAAATAATTTGTCAATAATACCACGAGCTGTCTCTTCATCAGGTGGTTCTGCATTACGCAATTGACGATAGATATGCTCCACAGCCTCTTTCTCAGAGTTGGAAGTATCTTTCTGTAATGTATTATATATAATGGCGTAATCACCTGCATTCACATCTTGCTTATGAAGAATTACAGATTTTACGTTTGCATCAATAATCAATTCAATATGGCTTTCATCTAGTATAGTTTCACGGTCAATGATTACCTCATTACGTTCGATTGAAACCACCTCACCGGTATCCTCATCCACGAAATCTTCTATCCATGTCTTTAATACCCTTGCAGCCAACTTACGACCTAGTGCTCCTTTTAAATTCGGTTTACTTACTTTTACTTCGTCAGCTAAACCAAATATTTCAAGAATTTGTTTATCGCTTTCAAAGCCGATAGCTCTAAGAAGTGTTGTAACAGGTAATTTTTTCTTACGGTCAATATAAGCGTACATAACGCTATTGATATCCGTAGCAAATTCTATCCATGATCCTTTGAAAGGAATAACACGGGCAGAATAAAGTTTTGTTCCGTTTGCATGGCGGCTCTGACCAAAGAACACACCAGGAGAACGATGTAACTGAGAAACGATAACACGTTCTGCTCCATTTATTACAAACGTTCCTTTAGGAGTCATATAAGGTATTGTACCTAAATAAACATCCTGAACAATGGTTTCGAAATCCTCATGTTCAGGGTCAGTACAATACAAACGTACCTTCGCTTTTAGCGGAACGCTGTATGTCAATCCTCTTTCAATACACTCTTCAAGAGCATAACGTGGAGGATCGATAAAATAGTCTAGGAATTCTAACACGAAATTATTTCGTGCATCTGAGATTGGAAAATTTTCTGCGAAAACTTTATACAATCCTTCGTTTTGACGATTTTCGGAAGTTGTTTCCAACTGAAAAAAGTCTTGAAACGATTTAAGTTGAATATCTAAAAAGTCAGGGTAATCAATTTGACTTTTTATAGATGCGAAACTTATTCTTTGAGATTTTTTTGTTTGAGCCAATTTGTTAAGATTTATGTTTGTTACTATTTTTTAAGTAGCAAACTGGTTAATAAGATAAAACAACTATAAACAACAAAACGGTATAGACCTTGTCCATCAAATTGACAGACCAAGGTCTAAACCTTAATATTGTGTATCAGCGAAAAGCTTATTTAATCTCAACCTTTGCTCCTGCTTCTTCTAATTGTTTCTTCATTGTTTCAGCTTCTTCTTTAGAGATGCCTTCTTTCAATGGTTTTGGTGCTCCGTCAACTAAGTCTTTTGCTTCTTTTAATCCAAGACCTGTTAAATCTTTAACGATTTTAACAACACCTAATTTTGCTGCTCCTGCTTCAACAAGGATTACATCAAAAGTAGTTTTTTCAGCAACTGCTGCTGCTCCTGCACCACCACCTACTGCTACTGCTACTGCTGCTGCTGCTGGTTCGATACCATACTCATCTTTTAAAATTTGAGCTAACTCATTAACTTCTTTTACAGTTAAGTTTACTAATTGCTCTGCGAATGATTTTAAATCTGCCATTTTTATTTATTGTTTTTAATTGTTAATTACTTTTTTATTGATTTTACTATTACTATTTTAATTCTCTTTTTCCGATAATGTTTTAACTATACCTGCCAATTTACCACCACTTGATTTAAGTGCAGAAATAACATTTTTAGCAGGTGATTGTAACAATCCAACAATGTCGCCAATAAGCTCATTTTTAGATTTGATACTAGCAAGAACTTCTAATTGATTATCGCCTATATAAGCACACTCTTCAACAAATGCTGCTTTCAAAACCGGCTTATCATTTTTCACTCTGAATTCTTTGATAAGCTTTGCAGGATCACTTCCTACTTCCGAAAACATAATTGCTGTTGAGCCTTTTAATGAGCCGAACAACGGTTGATAATCTTTGCCTTCGCTACGTTCCATTGCTTTTTGAAGCAAAGAATTTTTAACTACCAGCATTTTGATGTTCTTTTTAAAACATAATCTTCTCAACTGTGATGTTTTTTCAGCAGTTAAAGAAGCAACATCGGTTAAATAGAAATGACTGTTGTCTGCTAATTGCTTTACCAACGAGTCTATTACTTCTGTTTTTTCTTCTTTTTTCATTTCTATTAAGTTAATTTATTTGCCCAGTGGAAGCCAGTGCAAATGTGATTTTTTCTGCAAATACTGCAGAATTATTGCCCTAAAAATTTTGAATCGATTTCGATACTTGGACTCATTGTAGATGACATAAAAATGCTTCTTACATATGTTCCTTTTGCTGACGATGGTTTTAATTTCATTATCGTTTGTAATAATTCATTTGCATTATCAGCAATTTTATTGCTATCGAACGATGCTTTAGCTACCAAAGCCTGAACAATTCCTGCTTTGTCAACTTTAAAATCTATTTTACCTCCTTTTGAATCAGTAACAGCTTTTCCAATATCCATTGTTACAGTTCCTGTTTTTGGATTCGGCATTAAACCACGAGGTCCAAGTACACGCCCTAAAGCACCTACTTTACCCATTACTGAAGGCATTGTGATGATAACATCAACATCTGTCCAGCCACCTTTAATTTTTTCGATATACTCATCCAAACCAACAAAATCAGCACCTGCAGCTTTTGCTTCTGCTTCTTTATCAGGAGTAACCAAGGCTAATACTTTTAATGTTTTTCCGGTTCCGTGTGGTAAAGATACTGAACCACGAACCATTTGATTTGCTTTCCGAGGATCAACTCCTAAGCGAACGCTTATTTCTACTGAGGAATCGAATTTTGTAGAAGTGATGTCTTTTACAATTTTTGATGCTTCTGCCAAAGAGTATGATTTTGTTGAATCATATTTTGCCAAGGCAGCTTTTCTTTTCTTTGAAATTTTCATTTTTATTAATTTATGGTGTTCGAGCGTCTTACTTTGTTCAGACTCCACCTGTTAAACTCTTACTTTTTTTCCAACGGAGATTCACCTGTTACGGTTAATCCCATACTGCGGGCAGTACCAGCTACCATGCTCATTGCCGATTCAATTGTAAAACAATTTAAATCGGGCATTTTTGCTTCTGCCACTTCACGTATCTGTGCCCATGATACGTTACCTACTTTCAAACGATTTGATTCTTTTGAACCTTGTTTTACTTTTGTAATCTCCAATAACGAAACTGCTACCGGTGGATTTTTAGTAATAAATTCAAATGATTTATCGTTATATACAGTAATAATTACCGGAATTACTTTTCCTGCTTTATCCTGTGTTCTTGCATTAAACTGCTTGCAGAACTCCATGATATTAACACCTTTTGCACCTAATGCAGGTCCAATTGGAGGTGAAGGATTTGCTGCTCCTCCTTTAATTTGCAACTTAATCATTGCACTTACTTCTTTTGCCATTTGCTTATTTTAATATTTTGTAGTATGATTAAAGTACCTTTTTGGCACTATCTTTTTTTATTTCTCTATTCCCTTGTAACCTGCGTAAATACTAATGGAAGCTTATTATTTTCTGCCTGTTATCGTTTGTAATTTTTACTATAATATCCCCTACCGATTTTTTTAGGGAGGGCAAAAGTAGGAAATTTATTTGTATAAACAACATCCTGTTCAAAATAAATTTTTATTTACTGAAAAGGAAAACATAAAAATCCTGCCCTTTTTCAAGAGCAGGATTTTGTTGATTTCGGATTTTGGATTTCAATTTCGGATTTCTCCGCAATCAAAAATCCGCAATCCGCAATTTATCCTATTTTCTTTGAGTTGTCTTTTAAGTTTCCTGATATAAACAAATGGACATTCCTGTTTGAGGATAAATCTTATATACAGAAAACCCCTTCCATATCTTCCAGAGTAAAACTATAATTTTAATAATAGTGCAATCAGGTTGCGCCTTCGTTTATAATTGATACGGATATCATTAAGGTATTCAGTAGCTAAGGACTTGTTAATTTGCAATAATTGCTTTCTTAGCTGCT
>CAIRRW010000505.1 GCA_903881065.1 uncultured Bacteroidota bacterium | reverse complement strand
TAATAAATTGCTCCCCTTTAAGAATGATAAATTGATTAATGAATCAAGTGTCTTCACTATTTATGCGGATAAAGAAAATAATATCTGGTTTGGAACCATCCAAAATGGAGCTATAAAATATAATACATCCTCAAACAAATTTACTCATTATAATATTTCAAAAGGTACTTATTACTTCTTCATCAGGTCGATAAATGAAGATGCAGAGGGGAATATCTATTTAGGAACACAGAGTGGTATTAAGAAAGTAAATAAGAGAGGGGAAGTCGAATTTGTAAATATTTTAGGAGAAGAGAATACCGGATTTATTGATATTGCAAAAGATGATAAGAATAACTTATGGTTTGCTACCAACGAGGGAGTCATAAAATATAATGGACATAGCTGTCATCGATATAAAGAAAAAAACGGATTGGCGAGTAATGATGTTTGGTGTCTGTTGCGAGATTTTGAAGGAAACTTCTGGTTTGGCACACATGGGCAAGGAGTTTCAAAATTCAGGAGCGAAGCATTTCGTTCTTTCAGTAAAAAAGATAGCTTACCGGGAGATAATATTACTTCTCTTTTTGAGGATTCCAAGAAAAATATTTGGATGGGAATTCAAGACAATGGGGTGATTAAGTATGGAAATTCAAGATACATCAATTATAGACTTAATAAAAATGTGCTTGAGAATTCATTGACGGATAATTTTGTTGCTTCTATCGCCGAAGATAATTCAGGAAATATATATTTTGGAACTAAGGATGGATTAAGTGTATTTGATGGCAAAAAATTTACAAATTATAAAGGCAAAGCTGGGCTGCCGGATAAAAACATTCATGCAATCATTAAAGATAAAGCTGGGTTAATTTGGTTGGGAACAGACAATGGGCTGTGTTATTTTAAGGATGGGAAAATCTATAATGTAGAGGCGGTCAACACAATAAAAAATAAAAAAGATGATAAAGAAATCTGGAGTATCTATGAGGATTCTAAAAGTGATTTATGGATAGGAACGGAATATGGTGTGATTAAGTATAATCATAAATCAGTAGTAAGATACGATAAATCAAATGGATTTACAAATAAGCGTGTATTATCAATTACCAAGGATATTTTTGGTTTTCTTTGGTTTGGCACTGATGAAGGCGCTTTCTGTTATGATAATAAATCATTTGTTTCAATAAATCAAAATAATGGCTTGTCAGCTAACAAAGTTTATCTGATATTATCCGATGACAATTATTTGTGGATAGGAACAAGACGAGGATTGGACAGGTTGGCATTATCAGCATTGCATATAGAGAAGAAAGTTGAAATAAAACATTACGGAAAAGAAGAAGGGTTTAAAGGAGTAGAATGTAACAGTAATGCTCAAATGAAGGACTCGGAAGGGAATTTATGGTTTGGTACTATTAAAGGAGCAACTGTTTTTAATCCAAAATATGAGAAGGTAAATACAAAAGAAGCGCTGACACGGATTACAGGAATACGTTTATTCGCAAAGGAAGCACATGCTGAACTTATAAAGTATTCCAAAGGCATTGATAATAGTACTCAACTACCAATAAATTTAGTATTGCCTTTCAATCAGAATAATATCACTTTTGATTTTATAGGTATTTGTTTGACTGATCCTTCAAAAGTAAGATATCAATTTAAATTATCAGGTTTGGATAACGACTGGTCGCCACCTACTTCAACCACTGAAGCCAGATATTCATCGTTACCTGCCGGTGAATACACTTTTAATTTGAAAGCGAGGAATGACGATGGTTTATGGAACAAAAACGCGGTAACATTTCATTTTACAATATTGCCTCCATGGTGGAAAACCTGGTGGTTTTATTCATTGTCAGTAATCTTTATAATCGCAAGTATTTATTTATTTATTGTAAATAGAACTAGAAATCTTCAAAAGGCAAAAATCCTGTTGGAGCAGGAAGTAGAGTTGCGTACCCATGAATTACGGGAAGAAAAAGAAAAAGTAGAATTGATAAATGAGGCTGTCCTTGAGCAAAAAGCCATTATTGAAATGAAGAATAATGACATAACGGATAGTATTAAGTATGCCAAAAATATACAGGAAGCATTGTTGCCTCCGTTACAGAACTTACTAACTGAAATGAAAGATGCTTTTGTGTTATACCAGCCAAAAGATATTGTTAGCGGCGATTTTTACTGGTTCCATAAAAGAAATAATAAACGATTTATTGCATCAGTAGATTGTACGGGGCATGGTGTTCCAGGAGCATTTATGAGTATTATTGGGAATACATTATTAGGGGAAATAGTTTCTGATAAAAATATATTAAAGCCTTCAGATATTTTGAATGAATTACATGCAGGTGTAAAAATTGCCTTAAAACAAAGTAATAGTGATAATGAGCGGCGCGATGGAATGGACATTGCTTTATGTGCTTTAAATGAAGATGGCACAATGATTGAATTTGCTGGTGCCAACAGACCATTATGGATTTATAAAAAGAATAAAAATAAAGATGAGGCTTTTAAAATGATAAAAGCAAATAAATTCCCGATAGGAGGATTGGAAATGGAACACGAAGTAAAACGGGAATTTACAAATCATGAAATAGAAGTTGAAAAAGGGGATGTAATTTATCTTTTTTCTGATGGATTTGCCGATCAGTTTGGTGGTCCCAAAGGGAAAAAATTTATGCTTGGAAACTTGCAGAAACTAATTACTTCCATTTATGATAAACCAATAAAAGAACAGAAAGAAATAATCTACAAAGCTTTTACTGATTGGAAAGGTGAATTGGAACAAGTAGATGATGTACTCGTAATTGGATTTAGAGTTTAATTCAATTATTACAGTTGAAATAATATATACTTTTGTAAATAAAAATTGAGCAGATAGATTTTATGTTAAGGCAGATACAGTCACAAAAGTTAAGTCAAAAGTTGTCTCCGCAACAAATTCAACTGATGAAAATGTTGCAGTTGCCTACCATTGCTTTGGAGCAACGAATAAAGGAAGAGATAGAAATGAATCCAGCCTTGGAAGAAGGTGTAGATAGAGAAGAAGAACCTAACTCAGATTTGGAAGTCGAGGATTATGATGATGCACCTACAGACGAAGATCATCAGTTGGAAGACTTCACCTTGAGTGATTATATGGATGATGATGAGGGCATTTCATATAAGGAGAAGGTGAATAATAAAAGTGCTGATGATGAGAAAAAGGAAATCCCTTTCTCAATGGGTAATACCTTTCAGGACGTTTTGGAAGAGCAGTTGGGAATGAAAAACCTTACTGACCATCAGCATCAGGTAGCGGAATATTTAATAGGTAATTTGGATGATGATGGATATTTGCGTAGAGATCTTCTGTCAATCATTGATGATATTGCATTCACTCAAAACATTTCTACAACTGAAGAGGAGCTTAAATATCTATTAACTGTTGTTCAGGATTTTGAACCTGCTGGCATTGGTGCGCGCGACTTGCAGGAATGTTTACTTCTTCAATTGAAAAGAAAAGAAGTTCAAACAATGGTGGTAGAGTTGGCAACGGAAGTGGTGGAAAAACACATGGAGGAGTTCTCCAGAAAGCACTATGATAAAATACAAAAGAGATTGGATTTGACTGATGAACAGCTGAAAGAAGTTATCCATGAGATTGTAAAATTAAATCCTCGCCCAGGCAATTCTACATTTGATGGGCAAAAGAGCCAGCAGCAGGTGGTGCCTGATTTTACCATTACAAATGACGATGGAATATTAAACTTAAGTTTGAATGGAAGAAATTATCCTGATTTAAAAGTAAGTAAGGAGTATGTGGAGATGCAAAAGGAATATGCCAAAGAAAAAAGCAAGGCAGCCAAAGAAGCAAAGACTTTTGTGAAACAGAAATTGGATGATGCACGCTGGTTTATTGATGCCATGCAACAACGTGCGCAAACATTGCTTTATACAATGAATGCAATTATGGAATTTCAACGCGAATATTTTTTGACAGGTGATGAAATAAAATTAAAACCAATGATTCTAAAAGATATTGCAGAAACCGTTAATCTGGATATTTCAACGGTATCACGCGTGGCAAATAGCAAATATGTGAGTACTCCTTTTGGAACATTTTTATTAAAAACATTTTTTAGTGAATCATTAACTAATGACGAAGGCGAGGAGGTTTCTACTCGCGAAGTAAAGAAAATAATGATGGATTGTATTGCTGCCGAAAATAAAAAGAAGCCCCTTACCGATGATAAGTTAATGGAAATACTTATCGAAAAGGGATATAATATAGCTAGAAGAACAATAGCAAAATACCGCGAACAATTGGAAATTCCCGTTGCCCGATTAAGAAAGGAACTATAGATGGAATTAGAGGTTCAGCCTATTGCTAAAAAATCGGGAGAAGAAAAGCTAACAAAATTTATTTCTTATATATTGCACCCTTTGTTAATGCCAACTTATGGATTTGCAATAATATTCTTCACGAAAAATTATATTTCCACATTCACTCCGCCCAGAATAAAACTATTAATTATAGGAATTACTTTTCTGTTTACCTTTTTGCTGCCAACTATAAACGCATTGATTTTATTGAGAATAGGACGTATCAGAAGTTTGGAAATGGAAACAACATCAGAAAGAGTAATTCCGTATGGCAGCGCAGTATTATATTATTTCGCTCTATTTTATTTGTTTTTCAATGCTGATTTTCCAAGTATTTTTAAGATACTAATTCTTGGTGCTGCCATTTCCATCTTATTAACCATGCTTATAAATTATCGATGGAAAATAAGTGCCCATACTATTGGAATAGGTGGATTAACAGGTGCTGCATTAGGTATTATTTATCGATTGCAATTGGATATGCATTATGTACTAATGCTACTTCTTTTTCTATCAGGCGTTATAGGATATGCGAGGTTGAAATTAAAAGCGCATTCACCAGCTCAAGTTTATAGTGGCTTTCTGCTTGGTTTTTCAATAGAACTATTATTGATGTTCTTTTATTGAAATTACTTTTTAATATATTCTAAAAATTCTTTTGGAGGTACAATACCTCTCTTTTCTGCTTCTGAAGTATAATAACGAGCTTTTTCAAAACTTTTCAAATCAGCATTTACCAATGCTAAACTTTGGTACGCCTCTTTATATTCAGGGTTGAGAGCAATTGTTTTTTCAAAATACTTTCCTGCATCTTCTAACTGGTGAATATTATAATAAGCGTAGGCGAGATTATAATATGCTTTATCCGAAGTGGGAGAAATTGCAATTTCATTTTGAAAACAGACTATCGCTTTTTCCCAATCCTTTTTATCTTCATATATTTTCCCTAAATCATTATTAACAGAAGGTTCTGAAGGATTTAATTTTAATGCAATTAAATTCAACTCTTTTGCTTTCTCTAAATTATT
>CAIRRW010000504.1 GCA_903881065.1 uncultured Bacteroidota bacterium | reverse complement strand
TAAAAACTTACAATACTTTTTCAGCAATTCAGAGATGCGGTAATCTTCCAAAAATTCTTCTGAATCATCAGCAATATGCAATACAATATCAGTTCCTCTTGTTGCTTTTGTGGTCTCTTCCAATTTATAATCAGGGCTGCCATCACATTCCCAACGAACAGCAACCGAACCTTCTTTATGAGACAAAGAGAAGATTTCTACTTTCTTCGCCACCATAAAAGCAGAATAAAAACCTAATCCGAAATGCCCGATAATAGCATTCGCTTCAGTAGCTTTATCCTTGTATTTATTCACAAATTCTTCAGCTCCGCTAAAAGCAATTTGAGTGATGTATTTTTCAATTTCCTCGCCGGTCATCCCAATTCCATTATCTTTAATGGTAAGGGTTTTGGCTTTTTTATCAATCACAACTTCCACCTGCAATTTATCAAGAGAAGCGGTTGACTCGCCAATAGAAACCAGTGTTTTTAACTTTTGAGAAGCATCTACAGCATTCGAAACCAATTCGCGAAGAAATATTTCGTGGTCGCTGTAAAGAAATTTTTTGATGATTGGAAAAATGTTTTCCGTTTGAACGTTTATTTTACCTGTTGACATGTTATTTATTAGTTTTTAAGATTAAGAATTTTCTTCGAATTCTTTTCAAATGATATGCCAATAGAAAATAACTGACATATTGGCTGAATAAGTAAGTTTCAGTAAAATCGTTTTCAAACAAATGACGCGATTCGCATATCTACAGTGTTGTTTAATGATTTTTTGCTCTTATTTTATCTTACTATTTGGGTGTAGAATACTTTTCTTTACCTTTAGAGTAAAAGAAAATGCCCATTTCGCAACACTCTATACCTGAAAAGTAATACAAAATATGTTTCTAGTAACACTTTATATATGAAGAGTAAAAGAAAATACCTTTTTTGAAAGATTCTACACCTAAATAGTAATACAAAACATAATCTTTGTATTAGAAGACATAATTATAGCTACAGAAAAATGGCTACTTTTGCCACCCCAAATAATGAAAATAGAAGTAAATAAGGTCAATACGTTAACAGGTCATGCTGGTTCAGTTTATACTTTAGAGAAAGGTATTTCCGATTATACATTTTTCTCTGGCAGCAGCGATAAATTTGTTGCACTCTGGAATTTGAAAACCATGCAATCCGAAAACTTTGCTGCTAAATTTCCTGCCATTATTTATGCGATTGCTCATATTCCCGAAAAAAACTTATTGCTTGTCGGCACCTCCGCAGGCAGTATTCATATTATTGATTTAGCAACTAAGGAAGAAATAAAACTTCTTCAGCATCATACTTCACCAATATTCGATATTAAATATTCGCTGCTTACCAATTGTTTTTATACAGCCGCCGGCGATGGAACTTTCGCTATTTGTTCACTCGAAGATTTATCCGTTATTAAAATTAAAAAGCTTTGCAATGAAAAAGTAAGAAGCATTGATATAAATTATTTTACTTCCGAAATAGCTGTTGCTTCGGGCGATTGCAACATTCGTATTTATGATTTATTTTCTCTGGAAGAAAAAAACAGTTTCATTGCTCATCAGCTTTCTGCCAATATTGTTAAATATTATCCGCTCGGAAACCTTTTATTATCAGGCGGCAGAGATGCCCACTTGAATATCTGGGATGCTTATACTTATAAATTAATAAAATCAATTCCTGCACATAATTTTGCTTTATACCATATTGTTTTTTCTCCCGACCATAAACTATTTGCCACCGCAAGCCGTGATAAAACCCTGAAAATATGGAATGCCGAAACATTTGATTTATTAATTCGCATCAGCAAAGAAAATTACGAAGGGCATGTAAACTCAGTAAATAAGTTAATCTGGAGCACCTGCAATAATTATCTGATTTCTACCGGCGACGACAGAGCAATAATGGTTTGGCAGATTAATAGTGTGGATTAACAATATATTTGGAATTTAGATGTTAAATATTAGAATTTATTATACTAATTTTGACCTATGAGATTATTAAACTTAAATAGAATATTTGCTTTGCTTCTGATTGTTTTCAGTAGTTACAAAGTTGTGGCACAGGATGAAAATACCGGAGATGACGACAACGAATCTCAATCGATGGAGAAAAAGGGGTTCCATTTTGGATTATTTGTCGGGCCATATTGGGCTAATAAATCAACTGCCTACCTTTATGATGGACATGGATTGGATGCTAATGGCAACGAAAATGAATTCGCAAATAGTTTAATTTATAATAAAATTATTAATGAATATGGCGGCGGATATGGCCAACCCGACCAGATTGCTACAGCGCTTGGTGTTGATGCCTCCAATTCAGGTGGTAATACATGGCATTTTACAGCAAGTGATATGCCACAAAATATGCACTACACAATTAATTTCTTGGTCGGTTTAAATATGCGTTATAGTGTGGATAAACATAGCGCAATTATCTTGAATGTTAATGCTTCTAAACTAAAATTAAATGGTAATTTTACTATCACAACTGATGCTAACCCAAGTCAGAACCAACTTACCCCAACTGTAAATACATTTTCTATTATTGGCCAGGAACAACGAATGATGTTTCAATTTGGTTTCAATAGAATTCTGGGAAACAATAAAAGAGTTAATTTTTTCCTTGAAGGAGGATTAAATGCTACGCTTGCAAAATTTGATAAAAATTTTATTCAGATAAATAACTTAACAATTGATTTAACCTCCACATATATTCCACCTAACTCTAGTGTGTATCCATCACAGATTTATTTCCCGAAACATATTGGTATTGGCTTCGGTGCATTTGCAAGTGGAGGATTAAATATTACAATGAGTCCAAAATGGACTGTACAATTATTGTATAGCCCTACCTATGATAAAATAAATATCGGTCCCACTCCTTCTTATAAAATACAACATTCCTGCGGCTTTAGAGGGTATTATAATTTCTAATGTCTATTTTCTTAAAACTTCATATTCTAATAATAATGTCAGGCAATATGCCTTGCAATGAAATGGAATTGTAAAAAGTTTACCTTTAGAAAGAAACTTTAAGGAAGAACGTGCATGAGGAGAAAATAAATCCGCATTAAAAAAAACAAATTGTTGCATTTCTTTTTCCAGCAAAAATGGATAAATAATTGTTTTGGGCACGCCGCCCATTCTAATATATGAAGTTGATAAAATAACTTTTTCCATAAAGTCATTTTCTTTCAGGAGTTCTTTTTCAATATCCTTTTTAATCAGTTTTCGGCAATCATTCAATTCAGGAATATTAAATTTCCCAAGCAATCGCGCTAGATGATAAAGAATAACAGATCGCTTTTTATAAGAAGGTGAAACGAAACCCGCATCCCTTAAATATTCACCAGATAAAATCAGAGATTTAATAAGAGAAATAGTAGCGGAATCGTTATCATTGATTGGTAAATGGTTTTCAAACACAAAATAAAGCACATTGGTTTGTACACAAATATCAAATTCAATTGGCATCTTTTTGCCAAACCATGTAGAATACGCCTTGTAACTTCTATACTTTCTGTATGTGCTTTTTATTTTTGAAGTAGTTAAATTAGCATGTTGACTTAACTTCCACTTAAGCCATAAATTATTTGAACGAAGTGACGTATCTGATAAATAAATCAATGCTGTACAATCGGCATCATCAGGAATATTAAATTTATTATGATGAGATAAGTAATGTGAATTAGGAAAGAACTTTGGCGGATTTGTTTGCCAGAAATTATAAGTGCCAATCCCTGTTTTATTCTTATATAATGTATAGTTAACTATCGTTTTATTACAAATACTATCCGCTAGCTTAATACTTTGAGGAGATAAATTTGATTTGATGTTTTCCAATGAAAGTGTAATCAAAGAGGAAAAGAATATATTGTCATCTTCCTTCATTTTATGTTTACCACGTTGTGAAGGGAAAATTCCTTTATTATAAAACGCTGTTCCCGTCGATTGTAGGTTGGCAATTGCTTGAACTAAACTATCCATACTATTGAAATACCTATTACTTTGTCCGTAAGAAGCAGAAAAATGTAGAATTGTAAAAATTAATAGAAATTTATTTTTCATAC
>CAIRRW010000503.1 GCA_903881065.1 uncultured Bacteroidota bacterium | reverse complement strand
TACTTCCACAATAGCTTGTTCCTTATATGGGTTAGATAATACTTTATCTATTAAATTCACAATCATCGGAATTTGTTTGTCATTAATACCTCTTGTCGTAATTGCAGCAGTTCCCACTCGTATGCCGGATGTAATAAATGGTGATTTATCATCAAAAGGAACCATGTTCTTATTTACAGTAATATCTGCCCTTACCAATATGTTTTCGGCTAATTTTCCGGTCAGATTTTTCTACCGTAAATCTATAAGCATTGAATGGTTATCAGTACCTCCCGAAACTACTTTATATCCTTTATCCATAAAACATTTTGCCATCACCTTGGCATTCTTCATAAGCTGAATACAATATTTCATATATTCATCTTCTAGTGCTTCAGCAAATGCCACAGCCTTAGCTGCTATCACATGTTCCAATGGCCCACCTTGAGTGCCCGGAAACAAAGCAGCATCAAATATTGCAGACATCATTTTTATTTCATCTTTTGTGTTTTTTTCTTTCCATGGATTAGGGAAATCTTTGCCCATCATAATCATTCCCCCTCTTGGTCCACGCAATGTTTTATGAGTTGTAGTAGTTACAACATGGCAATGAGGCAAAGGGTCATTCATCAATCCACGTGATATTAATCCTGCAGGATGTGAAATGTCAGCCATTAAAAAGGCTCCCACATGGTCAGCTATTTCTCTTAACTTTTTATAATCCCAATCTCTCGAATAGGATGATGCTCCGCAAATAATAAGTTTAGGTTGTTTTTTTAATGCGATGGCATGTAGCTTGTCAAAATCAATTTTCCCAGTCGATTCTTCTACTCCATAAAAACTAGTTTGATATAATTTGCCCGAAAAGTTTACGGGTGAGCCATGTGTTAAATGTCCTCCGTGAGATAAATCAAATCCAAGAATTTTATTGTTTGGTTTTAATAATGCAAGCATTACTGCTGCATTAGCCTGCGATCCTGAGTGGGGTTGCACATTTACCCATTCTGCATTAAATAATGTTTTTGCTCTGTCTATCGCCAATTGTTCAATTTTGTCAACGACCTCACAACCTCCATAATATCTTTTTCCCGGCAATCCTTCCGCATATTTATTAGTAAGTACAGATCCTGCTGCTTTCATTACCTGCTCACTTACATAGTTTTCAGAAGCAATAAGCTCTAAACCTAAGGTTTGGCGCTTTTTTTCTTCTGTAATTAAATCAAAAATAGCAGTATCTTTTTTCATTCTAAGTGATTTTATTAGTAAGTTGCAAAAGTAGGAAAATATTTCGGATTTTTAGCCATTAGATTTCGGTTAAAGGATTCTTATTCTGCAGATTTTTCTATTCATTATATATCATAGAAAATCGATCTTTTTCCCTTAATCTCTATCCGCCAATTTGAATGAAGGTATTAAAATCATCAATGTTATTGGTGATTGAACCATCCCCATCAGGTAACGAGCAAACTCATACATCTTGTCGGAAATGGAATGAAATACCATACCTGTTATAATAAATAGCCCAGAAACCAATGTTACACCTATAAAAGCACCAATTGTAATAAGTAAATATTTTTTATTGTTGAATAAAATTTTAACTGTAAATAGTGAGATTAGCAAGTAAATTATAGCAAATAATAAGGTGAGCACCCATTTAATATTTACAAGTGTCGAATATTCATAATTTTCCAGAAACTTTAACGAAGTCGGCATCGAATAATCAATATTGTCATCCCAAGCTCTTATTAACGCATTTATACTTTTAAAAACAAAGTCTCTGTAGAACCCGAAAAATATCAGTGTCGCGACAATTAACGAAAGATAAATTACTTTTTTTATTGGCTTCATTATTATGTTGCGAAGGTAAATGAATATATAGCATGTCGAAATATTTTTCTGTATTATTTTTATCACACCAATTTTTGATATAATTTTACACTCGAAAACAATTGAAAAATAAAGTTAAAATGAAAAAGGCAGTTCTGCTTTTACTATTTTGTTTAAGCGCCATTTCAATTTTTGCTCAAAGCAAAAGAGATACTAAAGTAGCCGACAATAAGGATAATCGCCAATATTCAAATACTAAATTTGAATATGTGGTAATTGATGCACCCAACAAAACTTTTGGTTATGATATTTCAGCAGAAGGTAAAACCATTATTCATCAAGCTTCCATTCCAGGCTTTTCTGGTGATGAGGGTTTTCGTACAAAAAATGATGCCCAAAAAGTAGCACGACTCGCAATTGCAAAAATTCAGCGTGGCGAAATGCCTCCAACTATCACTCCTGATGAGCTAAAAAAACTTAATTTGGTGAAATAAAATTTCACCAAATTAAGTTTTTTCATTCACAATCATATCTTTTTTCATTCCCTCCGTTATTGGTATAAATAACAATTTAAATCAGAGGAAAAATGAAAACTACCCGAATCATTATCTTAGTTGTGTTAGCCACAGGCTTAACACTAAATTCACTTGTTGCAATCAATGTTATTTCCCTTGAAGATGCCTTGAAAAAGGGATTTATTAAACTTCATATTAAAAGTAAAGGAGGTTATACTGGCGAAGTAATTGAAATGAAAATAAAAAATACTGGTAATAGCAATTTAGATTTCAAATTGGAAACCGGACGAAGATTAGATTCAAAGAATAATGCCGAACAGGATATTCTTATAACTCAGCCACAGCAATTTAGCCTCTGTTCCAATCAAATCAAAACCATCAATGTCTTCGGAATGTGTTGTCAGGCGCATAATAGCTGTCCCCACGAAAATTCAGAATATACAATTGGCACAATGCCCGACAGTAATCTGATTAAGCTCGCCATATTTATTGATAAAAATAAATACTATACCAATTTCACCGCACAACAAGCTGTCTGGGTTGTATCCGACAACAATTCGCTCGGAAGCATCACCGATGGAAATAAATTTGATGTCACTAATCTAAGAAATTACGTTTCCAAAATAACAGGCAAAGTAATCCCTCCTTATGAAATTGCCTACCAGCGCCAAAATGACCGCGATGTCATGGGAAGAGCTAAAGCAATCGAAGGCACTTTTGATTATTCCTTACCTGAAAATGCTCACGTCACCATTGCAATTTATAACGAAAATGGAGTATTGGTTCAATCCTTTTTCGAAAACATTGAACATCAGAAAGGAGATTATAAGTTGTATTATAAATTCCGTACCATTAATTTACCGCAAGGTACGTACTATGCCCGAATGAATACAACGGGAGAAATCGCGAAGGAAATGAAGATTGAGTTTTAACCTCACCCCCCGGTACCATTTTTCGAGCTGCCTATCAATATTTTCACCTCGCCTGAACGAATAAATGTCTAGTCGGAACAGATTAATGCCTTACCGGAACGAATAAATAACTCATCAGAGCGAATAAATGCCTTGCCGCAACGAATTAAGGACTCACCGGAGCCGATTTTTGCCTCGCCTACTTCGAAACTTGATCTCCAGACTTCAATTACAAACAAATTCATTGCTCCTTCAAATAAAATATATACTTTTGCGCCGGGGTAAGTCTTATACGACCAGCTCCCTTCAACCCTCCAGGTGCGGAAGCAAGCAAAGGTACTAGGTTGAGCGGTGCGATGTAAGTAGCTTACCCCTTTTTTATTCCCTTTTATTCTCTTTTTCCAAAAGATTTTAGTGCGGTACAAATGTTATCAGCACTTATTCACATTTGCCCGCTCATTAATTTTAACACTAACTAATTTTCTACCTTTGCAGCGTAATTCAATTAATTAAATCAACTAAAATTTATTATAAATGAAATTTTTTATAGATACAGCAAACCTTGACCAGATAAAAGAAGCACAAGACCTTGGCGTTTTGGATGGAGTAACAACAAACCCTTCATTAATGGCTAAAGAAGGAATTAAAGGAGCGGAAAATATCCTTAAACACTATGTAGATATTTGCAACATTGTAACAGGTGATGTTAGTGCCGAAGTAATAGCAACAGATTTTGAAGGTATGGTTCGCGAAGGCGAAGCATTGGCAAAACTTCATAAACAAATCGTGGTTAAAGTACCGATGATTAAAGATGGTATTAAAGCTATTAAATATTTTACTGACAAAGGAATTCGCACCAATTGCACATTAGTTTTTTCAGCAGGTCAGGCTCTATTAGCTGCCAAAGCTGGTGCTACTTATGTTTCTCCTTTTATTGGCCGTTTGGATGATGTAAGTACAGATGGGTTACGTCTAATTGAGGACATTCGTATTATTTATGATAATTACGGTTACAAAACTCAGATACTTGCAGCTTCTGTTCGTCATCCTATGCACATTGTTGATTGTGCTTTAATTGGTGCCGATGTAGCTACATGTCCTTTGAGCGCAATACTTTCATTGTTAAAACATCCACTTACTGATAACGGATTAGCACAGTTCTTAGCTGATGCCAAGAAATAATGTTACTCCGAATCAATCCTGATAAGCCAAATTTTGAAGAAATTGCAGAAGTTGTAACTTGTCTTCGTGATGGAGGGGTTGTTATTTACCCTACAGATACGGTTTATGGTATTGGTTGCGACATTAACAAACAAAGAGCTGTAGAAAAGGTTTGTAAAATTAAAGGCATTGATCCCGATAAAGCAAACTTCTCTTTTATCTGTTCCGATTTATCTCATCTATCTGATTTCACAAAACCTATAAATACTTCTACTTATAAGTTAATGAAAAAGGCACTTCCCGGTCCTTTTACATTTATTCTGGAGGCAAATAATAATGTTCCTAAATTATTTAAAAGCAAAAAGAAAACAGTAGGTATTCGTATTCCAAATAACATTATTTGTTTGGAAATTGTGAAACAATTAGGCAATCCTATAATGAGTACCTCTGTTCACGATGATGATGAAATAATAGAATATACTACCGACCCTGAATTGATTCATGAAAAGTATAAGGATATTGTGGATATAGTAATTGCAGGTGGTTACGGGAACAATGAAGCATCTACAATTGTTGATTGTACTGAAAATAACTACACAATAATTCGTCAGGGACTTGGTGTGCTTGAAGACTTTCTTTAGGCTTTTATTTCCCGATAACTTTAAATTCAGTTCTCCTGTTTAAAGCGCGATTCTCATCCGAATTGTTTTTTACTTTTGGCTTTGTATCACCATATCCTTTATAGGTAAGGCGTTTCGCATCAATACCATTAGTAATCAGATAATCATAAACTGATTTAGCGCGATTTTGGGAAAGCGTTTGATTCATTTTTTTATCACCTACATTGTCTGTATGACCACTTAATTCAATTCGAATCGTCTTATTAAGATTTAAAAAGGAAACCAGTTTATCAAGTTCCACTTTCGATTCTGGTTTCAAATCAAACTTAGCAGTTTCAAAAAATATGTTTTTAAGTTCCACCACATTACCTGTATCAATTGGCTGTAGGGGAATATCCATTGTATAGGGTTTTGTATTATCAGTTATTTCTTTCAGAGAAAAATTTTCAGAATAGAATAAATAACCAGCCTGAGAAACATTCAATGCGTAGTTTTTATTTACAGGAAGAGTTACTAAAAACTCACCATTACCGCTGTTTGCGTCCGAAGTAATAATTGTTTTTGAAGATTCTAAATCTATCAATTCAAAGTGAGCACCAAGTGGAGCTTTTGTTTTCGCAT
>CAIRRW010000502.1 GCA_903881065.1 uncultured Bacteroidota bacterium | reverse complement strand
ACAATAAAAACAAAAACTATTGCACCCTTTGAGAATCCAGGTATCTCAAAGAACTTCATCTTGTAAATCAACAAAATAAGGAGAAGTGCGTATACTATCGGGACTATAACTTGCATAAAGAGAGCCAAAGGTATAAACTTATACTAACGAATACTTCATTTATGTATTGGAATACTTGTTATTAAACAGTTCAAATTGCAACAATACGATGGAAATCTTAAGATTATCTCTAAAAAAATGTGTTTAGTCTACAATTGCTGTTTAAATTTTCTAAACCGCATTGTAACTATTACTTTTGTAAGGAATAAAACCGGGGGAATTGGGTCCGGTTTTTAAATTTATGGTTAAATTTAATAAAATAAAATGAAAAAGAACATCTTAATTATTTGCGGGTTAATTGCTACAAACTTTGTTTTTGCGCAACGCGCAACAAAACAGGAGGACAAAACAACTTTTGTTACCTGTTCTGAATTTCATGAAACAAAACCTTTTCGTGAAATTTTTGCCAACAATACGCTTGATAATAAAATCACTTCCAGTAAAAAGGAAAAAGAAGACAGAGAACACAATGTCCCTCAAAAATTCCCTTTAACAGTGGAGAAAAACGGGCCTGCTTATGGAAACGATCCATCAACAATTCAAACTTCGGATGGATTTATACATAACAGAGCAGCATTACAGAGTTGGGCTGGGCAGACTGACAATAACGTATCACCACTTGACCCTTGTGGTGCAGCGGGACCAAACAATTATATTCAGATGATTAATGGAAGTATTACTCATTTTGGAATCTATAGCAAAACAGGAACCCTTCAACTTTCCGGCGACTTTGGTGCATTGTGGTCCCCAAGTACTCCTGATGATGGCGACCCAATAGTTTTATATGATAAAGCAGCTGACCGATGGTTCCTTAGCCAATTTGGACAAACAGGAAATAAGATTTATATCGCTATTTCGAAGACAAATGACCCTACCGGAGCTTGGTATACGTATACATTTACTTCAACTTTCTTCCCTGATTATTTGAAATTTTCAGTTTGGCAGGACGGTTATTACATGACTTGCAATACAAACTCTGCCGGACAATCTCCAACAATTTTTGTATTTGAAAGAGCTCAAATGATAGCTGGAAATGCCGCATCACGTATGTTAACCAAAACATATGCTCCACCATATAACAGTGGTTGGTTTTTTATTCCTTTAACAGCTGATACTGGGGATGGCGCATTAGCTCCAGCAGGTACTCCATGTCCAATTTTCTCTTATTCTGATAATGGTTGGGGAAGTGGTTATACTGATGCCGTTAATATATATCAAATGGCAGTAAATTGGGCTACCACCCCTACTGCTACAATTACTTCTGCAGGAAGTGTAACGGCTGCTGCTTTTGATGGTTCTTATAATTCGGCATGGAACGACGTTTCTCAACCTGGTACCACTCAAATGTTGGATGGCATTGGTGGAGCATTGATGTTCCGGGCACAATACAAAATATTCAGTGGGTATAATTCGGTTGTACTTTGTTGGGGAGTAAAGGTTACTTCTACACAACGTGGATTAAAATGGTGTGAATTACGTCAAACTGGTACTACCTGGTCAATGTATCAGGAAGGAATCTTTGCCCCGACAACTGATAATCGTTGGATGGGAAGTATTGCACAAGATAATAATGGCTCTATTGCATTGTGTTATTTAAGAGATAATGGAACTTCTATGTATCCATCATTATATTATACCGGCAGACGTTCTTGCGATCCGTTAGGGACTTTTACTGTAGCTGAAACTGCAGTGAAAGCAGGCACAGCTTCACAATCTACTTCAACTGGAAATCGTGATGGCGATTATTCTGAGACATGGCTTGACCCTGATGGAGTAACTTTCTGGCATACTGGAATGTATATAGGAACTGGAGGAAGTGCTCTAACACAGATTTATTCTTTCCAGATTGCTGCCTGTGCTGCTTCCGTTCCACCGGTTGCATCCTTTACTGCAGCTTCCTCATCAATTTGTGCAGGTCAATCCATTGCTTTTACTGACCATAGTACTAACACTCCAACAAGCTGGGCTTGGACATTTAGTGGCCCTGCTACTTTGACATCTACATCACAAAGCCCTACGATGACTTTCGCTACAACTGGTACCTACAGTGTAACACTTGTTGCCACCAATGCTGCCGGCAGCAATACTTCTGCAGTAACAAGCATTACAGTAAAAGCTGTGCCTGCTACACCGGCACCTACAACTAATTCCCCTGTATGTGCAGGAGCTACAATCAACTTAAATTCGGCTGCCGTAACTAGTGCAACTTATGCCTGGACTGGACCTAGCACCTTTACAGCAACTACCCAAAACTCTACCCGACCAACTGCAACTACAGCAATGGCTGGCACTTATTCACTTACAGTTACGGTAAATGGCTGTACATCTGTTGCCGGAACAGCAACTGTTGCTGTTGCTGCACGACCAACAATTTCCAATACTACTTTAACTCAATCTATTTGTTCAGGTTCAACTGCGGCAATTACTCCTACTTCAGCAACATCTGGTTCTACTTTTGGATGGACGGCTTCTGCCTCAGCAGGAACAGTTATTGGATGGTCCGCTTCTGGAAATGGAAATATATCCAACGTTTTGACTAACACTGGAACTACTAACGGAACCGTTACTTATGTTGTAACCCCAACAGGTCCGACTCCTACTTCCTGCGCAGGTACGGCTTCCAGTTTTGTTGTTACAGTAAAACCTAATCCTAGTACTCCTGTGGTAACACAGGCAGGTAATGTATTATCATCAAGTTCTGCCACAGGTAATCAATGGTATCTAAATGGAACTGCAATATCTGGAGCTACAGGACAGACTTACACTGTTACTGCTAATGGTAATTATACTGATATTGTTACTACCAACAGTTGTTCATCAACGGTTTCCAATACAATCAGTGTAGTAAATACTGGTATTGCCGAAGCCACAATAAATAATTCATTGTCGATTTATCCTAATCCGAATAATGGAATATTTACTGTTTCGTTCGATACAGGAGCAAAAGGAAATTATATAATGGAATTGGTAAATGAACTTGGTCAGATTGTTTTCAAACAAACTGTAAAAGATGCCACTGGTACATATTATCAAACCATCGATATTTCGATGTATGGAAAAGGTGTGTATGTGTTTACTCTTACGGATGATAAAAAACAATCCGTTAAAAGGGTTCTTGTTTATTAATAAAAGCAGTTCCGTTATTTATAAAGTTCCGTTCGAAATATCGAACGGAACTTTTTTTTAATACCACCTCCAGCTTATTTAATTCATTCGGAAACCTAGGAATTAAGCAGTCGATTTTAGGACTCTCTTTGAGAAAACACAATATTCTCTGCATCAATACGTTTTATTAAAATATGAAATCCTTATTACCCGGAAAATACCATATCAACGTTTATTATTTTTCGTTATGTGTATTAGTGATTGGAATGCCTGTATCCAAATTTATGATAAGTACGGCGCAACTAATCATGCTTACAAATTGGATTTTAGAAGGAAATCTAAAGAATAAAATAGTTTCTTTCTGGAACAACAAACCAGCCGTTGTTTTAAGTTCTTTACTTATACTACATTTCTTAGGGTTAATTTACACAAACAATTTTCAAGATGCCTATCTCGATTTAAGAATAAAAGTTCCGTTGTTTGTGTTACCGCTAATCCTTTCCACTTCTAAACCAATACCTGATAAAATATTTAATGCTATTCTTAAATTATTCATAGCCTCTGTCCTTTTCGGAACTTGTGTAAGTATATTAGTTTTGACAGGCATAATTTATCGCCCAATAGTAGATATGCGGGGCATTTCAATCTTCATTTCTCATATCCGTTTTGCTTTACTTATCTGTGTTGCCATTTTTGTATCGGGCTATTTAATTAGAAATTCAATTAAAGTTTTCGAGAAATTAGTTTGGTATATTATTATAATATGGCTTCTTGCTTTTTTAGTATTAATGGAATCTATGACAGGAATCTCCGTTTTAATTATCACATCCTTCATCCTAATAATATATAAAATAATTAAATCAAAAAGTAACATTATAAAATATGGAGCCCTCTTGATAATCATTGGTTCCATGATATTTTCAATTTTAAGTATTCGTGAAATAATTAATGAACGGAATAAGAATATTGAAGTTGTTGACTTTAATAAACTTGATAAATATACCGCACATGGCAATGAATATATGGAGGGAGAAGGTAGCAAACTAAGAGAAAATGGTCATTTAATTTGGATGTATGTTTGTGATAAAGAATTGAAAGAAGTATGGAGCAAAAGAAGTAGGATTGCTTATGAAAGTACTGACAAAAAAGGAAATACACTTCGCTTTACAATTGTCCGCTTTCTTGCATCTAAAGGACTTAGAAAAGATGGAGATGCATTGACTACCTTGTCTGATGACGAGATAAAAGCAATTGAACGAGGCGAGACCAATGTGAATTATCAAAGCATTAGTAGTCTAAAAGATCGTATTTATGAAACAATGTGGGAGTTAGATATCTATAAAAAAGAAGGTGATGCCAATGGACATTCGCTCACTCAGCGTTTTGAATATTGGAAAGTAGCTTCAAATATTATTAAGAATAATTTATTAATAGGAGTTGGAACAGGGGATGTACAGGATTCTTTCGATGAATATTATATTAAAATGAAATCAAAACTAGATCCAAAATGGAGATTACATTCACATAATCAATACCTATCTATTGCTGTAGCCTTTGGTTTGGTAGGGCTTTTATGGTTTCTATTAACACTGCTTTATCCAATGATAAAATTAAATATGACATTTGACTATCTCTATATTACATTTTTTATAATTGCATTGATTTCTTTCTTCACCGAAGATACGCTTGAAACACAGGCGGGTGTTACCTTTTATGCCTTCTTGAATTCCTTCTTTCTATTTTGCAGAAAGAAGAATGAATAATTACTTTCCTTTGACAGATTTATAAACATCCATTGTTTGCTGCGCACATCGGCTCCATGTAAACTGTTCAGCGTATTCCTTTGCGGTTGCAATCTGTGATTCAGGAATAGAAATTATTTTTTTTATCCCTTCCGAAATAAAATCAACATTAAAAGGGTTAACCTTAACAGCATTATTCCCGGCTATTTCAGAAGCGGCGCCTCTATCCCCTATCAATACGGGTGTGCCATAACTCATAGCTTCAATAATAGGTAATCCAAATCCTTCATAATAAGTTGGGAACAAAAATGCCTTTGAATTAATATATAGGTCAGCAAGTTCACCATCGTTCACAAAACCGGTAAGAATAACATTCTTCTGCAGATTATTTCTTTCTATTTCATTGATTATTTTATCGTAACCCATGCTTGCTCCTCCTGCCAACACAAGTTTAAATTCATCACTTAATCCTGATTCTTTATACGCTTTTATAAGATTAATTAGATTCTTTCGTATAGAAATCATTCCTGCAAAAAGAAAATATCCCTTCTTTTGAATACCCAGTTTAATAATGATTTCAGTCCGTTTAATTTGATTACTCTTTAATCTTAAACCAAGATGTGTAACAAAAATCCTTTCCGGATTGTAATCAAACAAATCTAAAAAATCATTTTTTGTAGATTCGCTTACTGTTATAATTGCATCAGCTTGTTTCGCAACTCGTGTAAGGAAATTATAGGATTTTTCTTTGAATTCTTTAGTAGTATAATCGGCTATTGCATTTTCTTTTTTGAAAATAGCAAGGTCGTGAATGGTTACAATCTTCTTTGGTTTCTTCCAATCTAATAAAATGGAATCGGGAGAATGTATAATATCCCGTCTCTTATTTAATGGAAGTATATTATTGAAATGCCATTCTGTATTGATTCCAGGTGGCATGTAGCTGTATTCTCTCTTTTTAAATCTGGAAAGTTTATACAATAGTTCTAAATCGTATTCCGTTATAAAATCCTTTTCGTTCAATAAACCATCAATAAGATTGTATGTGTAGTTGGCTATTCCAGAGCGGTTAGGTGTAAGGAGCGAAGATGCTTCTATTCCAAGTTTTATCATTTCACCTGATGGGATTAAAGTCTTTCATAAAGATTAAGATATGCCTTAGCCGCATTCTCCCATGAGAATTGTTTGGTCCATTCAATTGAACGTTTTGATTTTTCGGTATTGAAATTTTTTATTCCATTCTCGAAAACTTCAATAATATGTTCTGGTTCAAAGTTTTTCCAATAGTATGCCTCCTCCCCTCCTATTTCGGGCAAACTGGTAAGCTGAGATAAGAAAACCGGCTTCCCAATGCTCATTGCTTCAACTACAGGCAGTCCGAAACCTTCCGCTAACGAAGGCAATACAAATGCCATGCAATTTTTATACAACCAATATTTCTCCTCTTCACTAATAGTGCCTACTAAATGCAACTGTACATTCACTTTCATCTGCTCTGCTGTTTTTATTAGCTGATTTGCATAAGTCGAATCCTTTTCTCCACCAATTATTAAATGTAAACTTTTATCATGTTGTAATAATGGCAAAAGCGAATGAAAATTTTTCTTTTCAGAAATGATACCGATAGAAAATATAAAGTTATCATTCTTCACAAATGTTGGTTTGATTGCCTTTTCAAATACTTTAAGAGAGTTTCCATTATGCACCACATATAACGGTTTATCTTTTAACTCTAAGTTCTCACGCACAATCATCTCTGTAAATTTTGAAATAACAGTGATGGCAGATGCCCTGTCTACACGCTTCTGAAGACTCTTTAATTTCCGTTTTTGTTTTGACCCTTTATACTTCTCCAGAAAATTTAAATCGTGGATGGTTAACAGAAGTTTTGTTTTTTTATTTGATGGCAGATAATATGAATCTTGCTGAAGGCAATGCCATACATCATATTCCACAGTAGTTACCGGTATTAATTTATGATACGCCTTGTGTTTTATATAATTAAATTCTTCTCCAAATACATTCTTTTGAATGGAAGGAACATAAAAATCAATTTCCAAATTAGCTGGATTATATTTTTGAAACTGTTCTCCAATATTAATACAGAACTGTCCCAATCCACTGTTTGGATTCTTCAATTTCTCCATCTCAACAAGCACCTTCTTCATTTGTATAAGCTTTTTAATTTTGAATATTTTAAAAATGTGGATTGTGCCGATATCTTACAAATCTGAAAACCATAGTAACCATCGAGTATTCCAAGTTTGATAAAATAACTTTGAATAAATTTTACAACAGGGCTGATATATAATTTTATCAGATTTGATTTTTTACCTGCTGCAAATAAAGCATTTGCCGAAATGGTGGTAAACTTTTCTGTCTGCTTTTTATGTCCTTCGATGGAATAATAACTATAATGTAAAATATCACCTGTTATATAACCTGTATTTCCATTGTGCAATTCATATTTATCATGTGGATTTAATCCTCCCCAACTGCCTTTTCGGGAATCGAACAACCGTAATTTTCTATCGGGATACCAGCCACAATGATATATCCATTTGCCGCAATAATTGGTGAGCCTGTTCATATAATATCCATCGTGCTGCCAATTGTTTTTTATTTCGTGGATAGAATTTATCAACTTTTCATCAAGTGCTTCATCGGCATCAAGAGATAATATATGCGGATATTTTGCCTGAGTAATAGCCCAATTTTTCTGCTCGATATGACCATCAAATTTATGCGAAACAAAACGAACACCTTTTGATTTACATACCTCCTCTGTTTTATCAGTGGAGAAAGAATCAACGACAACAACATCATCAGCAATATCTTTTATTGAATCGAGGCAGCGTGCTATGTTTTTTTCTTCGTTATAAGTAATAATAACTACTGAAATTTCCGGCATTGGAAAGAGAATCAAATTAGTTTGGTTCACAAAAGTACTAAAATTATCACCTATATTTGTTCACCAATGAAAACTGAAGTGCTCATTCAACAATTAAATAAAGGCGATAAAAAAGCCTTAGCCCGCTGCATATCCATTGTTGAGAATGAATTGGATGGTTACGAAGAAATACTTACTTCACTGCATATCAATCAATCAATAGCGGTAATTGGTGTTACCGGTCCGCCTGGAGCAGGAAAAAGCACGCTTATAAATGCTGTAATAAAGAAACTTACCGACCAACATAAACATGTAGGAGTAATAGCCATCGACCCTACTTCGCCTTTCAATTATGGTTCTTTACTAGGCGACAGGCTGCGGATGGCCGAACATTTTACAAATGAAAATGTATTTATTCGTTCGCTTGCTACTCGTGGTTCGCTTGGTGGATTGTCGTCAAAGACAATAGAAATTGTGGATGTGATGCGAAGTTCTAATTTCGATTATATTATTGTGGAAACCGTAGGCGTTGGACAAAGTGAAGTGGAAATAGTTGGATTGGCTGACACCACAGTATTAGTGCTGGTGCCTGAAGCAGGTGATGATGTGCAGGCAATGAAATCGGGAGTAATGGAGATTGCTGATATTTTTGTTGTGAATAAAGCAGACAGAGACGGAGCAAATACATTTATTAAAAACATAATTCAATTAGTACATTCTAAAACTGAAAGCGAATGGCATATACCTGTAATAAAAGCAATTGCTACTAAGCAGGAAGGTGTGGACGAATTAATTGCAGCAATTAATAATCATCGTACTAAGGGAATAAACTCAAAACGCCCTTATCTATTGGCAGAGAAAGCGTATCGTTTAATTCAGAATTATAAGATGAAAAACATTTCGAAGCATGACTTGCAACTTCAGATTGAGAAGGAAATAACCAATAAAGATTTTAATTTATATCGGTTTGTGAAACAGCTTTTGTAGCTGATTTAACTACTACTCTTTAAATTGTTCCAGCCATTTTAAAGCATTCTCCACATCATTAAAAAGTTTGGTAGGTCGGATAGGTTTATTCATCCGGAGATAAATATTACCAACCATTTTAAATGCAAAACCATCACCAACTAAGGCATCAGCAGAAGTTTCATTTGATTTGGCAACAAAATCTTTTGCTTCTTTGGTAAACGAATTAAAATCGGAATAAAGTACAAGTAACGGATATTTTTTACCTCTGCTAAGCTGTTTTATCGCATCCAGCATAATTTTGGAATCCGCAATTTCGCAATCGAAATTATCTTTAATATTTATCTGTACAATATTATCATTGCGGAGAAAAATGGCATAGTTAGTATAGCTTATAATCTCTGACTTCGCTAGTTCAGAAAATTTTGGGAACTTCGTTTCCATGTGCTTTGGGGCTTGGTATTAATAGCTAATGAATTTGAGTTTAGATATTATCTTAACTACAAAGTTCAGTATAATTATTGACAAATTACGATTAATAATATATTTTAACCTATTAGCATTATTTTATTGCAAACGTTTTATTGTCTTGTTTATTCCTGACTAGGCTCATAGTAAAGTTTTATTTTGCCCCGTTAGCGTCCCGCTACGTTTTATTTAACAAGTCCTCCGGACTTATTTCTTTCCCCGTTTTAGTTTTCGGCAAGATGCCGGTTAAACTAGACGTAGCTGGACGCTACTCCTAACTGGGGCCTACTGTTGTGTTATGTAAGCAGCTTAGGGCGTACTGGGATTAACAACAAATACTGAGTTTGCAAAAAAGCAACCTAAGTTTTAATTACTTTTACATTAAATACAATGAAAAAACGCTTTACATCAGCATCGTATTATTAGTAATTGCCGCATGCAGCAATAATAATACCCCCTTACCAATAATACCTGTAAATACTCAGGCAATAAAAGTGGAAAAAGTTATTCCTCTAAATGATACAATGTATCTAGGTTTTTATTTTGGAATGTCCCAAAAACAAGCCTTAGAAAATATCAGTAGGCTAAAATCTGATGGATATAAATTAAATATAAATAGTTTAAAAGATTACTTAAAGGGAGAATACTTATTGAGTTTTAGTAAATATAAAATTAATGCAGAGATGAGAATGCGTTTTAAAAACAATACATTGTATAGTTTGGAAATTTTATTTCCAGAAACTGCAATAAATAGGGATATTACACCTACATCAATATTATCAGATTTATCCTCTTATTTTGGTGCAATAAACAAGAAATATACAATAATTGAGGATAATACATTTGATTACTATAGTCTTATTGAAGGGAATAAAAAGTATAAAATTTACTATAAGCGTCCGCCACCAAAGGAAGAAGAAAACTATCACGCTTATTTTATAGAATTTAAAAAAGAATAGTCCTACAGCTTCAGCAACTGCAAGCGTACGGGGTGTTGTGATGAAAAACAGATGTGCCGTAAATATCTGTACTTCTATAAAAGCATTGATGTTGCTGCTGCCTGCTCATTTGTTTTTCGAAATAAAAAACGACTGTATTGTTGGCAGATACTATATTATATCAATTGACGGAGGGCGAACTGGATACGTAAATCTCGAACATTATATTCCAAAACTTATATCGAATGACAAAAAGTCGGGGCTAAAACGATGGAAAAAACTTAATTGTAGCGATTAAGCATATTCGATGTAGCGAATGAGCCTATTTTTTCAGTTTACCATTTTAATTTTATACACTTTTGAACCATCAAAGTTCGTTCTTTATTTATCGTAAGTTTATTCGAAAAGTACTTAAAATAGAAAGTTGAAAAGGTTAAAAAGGGGCATTTTCGTTTTTTATTGTTGGTAAAGTGTTTTTTATTGTTGGTTGAGCATTTTTTATTGTTGGTAGAGTACGCTACCAAAAATGTTTTCTCCTTTACCAACAATATTTTTTGCTTTACCAATAATGTTTTCTCTTTTACCAACAATAAATAGTACGCTACCAACAATATTTTGGACTATTTATTACAGGGAATGGACGCTACCAACAATATTTTTTGCTTTACAAACAATGTTTT
>CAIRRW010000501.1 GCA_903881065.1 uncultured Bacteroidota bacterium | reverse complement strand
TGTCAGGAGTGTTTTTATAAGTGCCAATTAACCAGAACAGATACAGTTTTTTTACATCCTTCATGTATTCTTTACCGAAGTCAGTAAGGTTATATCCCTTGCACACTTTTTCGCTATATTTAGGTTCCATAGCGCCAGGCATCGGTTTTGGGGTGAATGTATAATAGGCATTCTGTAATGCAGGATGTCCAATAACCTGAAATGGTAAATCAGTACCTCTCCCAACCGACATTACTGTTCCCTCAAACAATCCAAGTGTAGGATATAGATATACTGAAGTCATATTAGGTAAGTTTGGCGATGGTTTCACTGGCAGTTGATATAAATCTTTATGCGTATAATTTACAATGGAAACTACTTTTAAATCGCATTTTATTTTCCCTTTCAACCATCCTTCACCGTTTATCATCTGAGCATATTCGCCTATTGTCATGCCATATACAATAGGTACAGAGTGCATCCCGAGAAAAGATTTAAAAGTATCTTCCATCACTGGCCCATCAATAAAATGTCCATTCGGATTAGGTCTGTCCAATACTATTAATTGTTTTTTGTTTTCAGCACAAGCTTCTATCACATAATGCAAGGTTGATATATAAGTATAAAACCTTACTCCGACATCCTGAATGTCGAATACTACCACGTCAACGTCTTTTAAATCAGTCGGTGTAGGCTTTTTGTTTTTTCCGTAGAGAGTAATTATTCGCAATCCTGTTTTTTTATCTGTTTCCGATTTCACTTTCTCGCCCGCATCCACCGTGCCACGAAATCCATGCTCCGGACAGAATACTTTTTTGATGGATATTCCCAACGAAATAAGGCTATCTACAAGATGCGTGTTTTTAATGTTTGAAGATTGATTGGCAACCACTGCTATTGCCTTGCCTTTCAATAAAGGAAGATATTCGGACGTTCGGTCGGCACCTACTTTAATATCGTTTATAGTTATTGTTTTATTATCAACTGCAACGATGCCTTGAGCATAAGTTTTAGCGGTTAAATTAAGAAACAGTAACAATAAACAAATTTTATAAATCTTCATCTTAACTGTAAAATAGTATTTTTGTGGATTATATTATTAATTGAGCGCCAAAGCTACTAAATTTTGAATATCGAACGTTTCATTTCCAAGCGAATCATTAAAGGTGACGGAACTGCAAATCAGTTTTCCCGTCCTATTGTTCGCATTTCTGTATTGGGAATAGCGCTCGGATTATCAGTAATGATATTAACAGTATCAATTATTATAGGCTTCAAAAACGAAATTCAAAATAAATTAATCGGGTTCGGTTCTCATATTCAGATTTCCAATTACGATAATAATGTGAGCGACGAGCCACAGCCGATTAGCAAACAACAACCTTTTCTTGACGCATTAAAAACAAATCTTAATATAAATCATATCGAAATATATGCTACCAAAAGCGGCATAATAAAAACAAAGACGGATAATGAAGGTGTGTTGCTGAAAGGTATTGGCAAGGATTTCGACTGGAAATTTATTAGTGACAATATGAAAGCCGGAAAATCATTTATGGTATCTGATACAGGTTTGTCAAAGGATATTGTTATTTCTAAATATCTTGCTGATAAGCTCGGTTTGAAGCTCAAAGATAAGATGGCTATTTATTTTCTGACAAAAAAGCCGAACGACCAGAACTCTCAATACGAACAGCGGGCAAAGGTTTTTTATATATCAGGGATTTATGAAACAGGATACGAGGACATTGATAAACGACTTGTTCTTGTTGATATTGGGCAGATTCAGAAATTAAATTATTGGAACGAGAATCAGATTGGAGGATTTGAAATTGCCATAAAAGATTTCAAAAAAATAGATCGAGTAGGAGAGGAGGTGAACGAACTTATTGGGCAGGGCGTGATTGCACAAACGGTGAAGGAAATTAATCCCACTGTGTTTTCGTGGCTCGAATTGCAGGATGTTAATGCCATTGTTGTAATCACATTAATGATTTTAGTAGCTGGGATAAATATGATTTCCGCTTTGCTGATATTGATTTTGGAGCGCTCTAATATGATTGGGATATTGAAAGCGCTGGGTGCAAACAACGGCAGTATCCAAAAAATATTTTTGTACAACGCCGCTTATTTAATAGGTAAAGGATTGCTCTGGGGCAATATATTAGGCATCGGATTGGCATTGTTTCAGAAGTACACAGGCATTTTTAAGCTCGATCAGGCAACTTATTATGTATCCGTAATTCCGATACATATTAATATATTTGATATATTATTGCTCAATATCGGCACATTAATCTGTTGCTTGATAATGTTGATACTTCCGAGTTTTATAGTTTCAAAAATTACTCCTGTAAAAGCAATTCGATTTAGTTAATTATTCTTAGTCAAGAGACATCTGCCTGAGTGAAGTTATTAAAATTAGTTTAATCCCCAAGAAGCGAACGATTGTCCCTAAGAATGGAAGCACTCTCCCCAAGAATGGAACGCTACTCTTGGTATTTGGTCTAATTATAGTTTTATATTGTTTTTTTACATTTCATTAATTATAAAAACTGATATTGGTCCGATGAATTCTTTTTCAAACTTGACTGAAGGTACAAAGGGGGAATTTATTTAATAGACTAATAATAGCTTATATCGATTCGACTTTCTAAGATGAGTATTTAATCTTTTAGTCTTTTTATTTATTACTTTTACTAAGTATTTAATTCAGCAAACTATGATCCTTATTTTAGTAAACTGGTTTTTTATTTTTCTAACCTGTTTCGGATACGGTTACTTATTATTGAGTTGCCTACAAAAATTAATAGGTGTTAACAATAAGAAGAATTCCCTCGTTTTTATTTTGCTTACAGGTTTAATCTTTATTGCAACATTATGCAACATCTTTTCATTTTTTCTTCCTATTAATACAATCATAAGGTATTCTGTTTTTCTTTTTTCAGTTTTTTTAATCATATTTAACAGAATTTCAATTAAAGTGATTTTGAAGGATGAGATCCACCGCTTTAGAGAAATGCATCTTGTTACCAAAATAAGCTTTGCTGCAATTTTTTTGATTGCTCTAATTAAATCATCAGGGCCGACGGAATTGCCTGATGAAGGGAATTATTATTTGCCATATATAAGATGGATAGAAGATTTTAAATTAACTCCCGGTATAGCTAATATAGAAGACCGTTTAGGTTTTAACTCTTCTTTTCACTTATTGTGTGCATTTTTTAGTATGAGAGAATGGTTCGCAAATGGATTATATGAACTGAACGGTTTTATGCTCATTCTCTTCACTACTTACTTTATAAAAGGTATTGATAATTTAGTCAGATGGAAAACTAAATACTATGTTTCGGTATTTGGAATGATATTCTGCTTGTTCTTTTTACTTCGTAATGT
>CAIRRW010000500.1 GCA_903881065.1 uncultured Bacteroidota bacterium | reverse complement strand
CCATGTGAATTCTTCCTTTGGGCTGCATTATTCCGGTAATAATACTATTCAAATCTTCACCCGGTGCTTTAATATATTTAGTATGTAATCCTGAAAGGTATAACTCCTGAACCTTAAGCGAATCGCACGGTTCATACTCATACGATATAGTAAGAGGCACAATTTTCAGCTCTGAAAAATTTTCTGCAAACGTTCCTTTCCCGCTTATATTCAGCATTTTTATTAAGCCTGTTTGAGTTTGATCAAAGCCATCCTTAGTGCGTCCATTGCGCTGTGCAATCCAAACTGATACCTTTTTATCCACTACAGTATGTCTTATATAAGCAGAAAGTTTTCTGGATATTTCATACAATTCACGACCTGTTCCTTCTCTCAACACAGTGAACATTCGATTCAATTTCGCAAATTCAGTAATAAAACCTCCATCCCGAAGATTATCTCCTAAGGTTATTTCCGATGTTGAAAAGCCCTGTTCAACCAATAGGATTTGGAGAATGGCAGAATCAAGAAGTATGTCACGGTGATTGGCAACAAATAAATACGAATCGTTTTTATCAAGATGTTCGAATCCGCTACAGGTAAGCCCGTCGGACGAACGTGCTACAATGGTACGAATTGCAGGATGCATAAATTCAACCTGAAACCCCATAGCCGTATTCACTTTTGCCGCTTTCGCTTTTACTTCATCAAAAGTCATTGCAGGCCAAAGATTATTTACCAGTTTCATAAATATCGGATCGGCAATAATCCGCTGCAATACCTCATTCGCCTCACTATCATAGTAAGGTCTTATGTCATCAAAATTAAAAGTATCGCTCATAAAGTGAAATTTTAGAATGAACTAAAAGTACAATTTTTTGTTAAATAACATCATGCAGTCAGCAAAATATAAAATTAATCAGGGTTGATAATTTCTATCTTTGCATCGTTGCGACATTAATAATGACACTATTTAAAAAGATTCTCCGCTGGTTATTTTACTCCTTTTTTGTACTAACAGATTTTATTTTTCTGTTCCTCATCTGGTTTATTATTACAGTTACTGTTAAAGCCCCTGTACCTGCTGATTCTTCAATATTAAAACTTGAAAGAACAAAAGTTTCGCAGGATTTTTATACCCTCAAAAACAATTGGATAAAGAAAAGCGATAGTGGGTTGTGGGAAATATATATTGAAGGTGATGGCTTTGAACGTGGCGTAATGGAAGGGAAATTAAATAAAGAACTTGCCGAAAAACAGGAGATAGCTTTCGTTGGTCAGTTGAAGAAAATGATTCCGTCACAGGGAATGTTGAATTACTTGAAGTTCTTTATTGCCTTTTTCAACCGACATCTCGACCAGTATGTTACTGATGAATACAAACAGGAAATATATGGTGAATCCCTTTATGCATCTGACAAGTTTGATTTCGTTGCACCAAAATATTATCGAATGCTTAATTACCATGCGGCTCACGATATAGGCCATGCGTTGCAGGATAAAAACATGACGGTTGGCTGCACCGCCTTTGGTGCTTGGTCTGACAAGACGGATGATAATACATTATTGATCGGAAGAACCTTTGATTTTTATGTAGGTGACGAATTTGCGGAAGATAAACTTATGAATTTTGTGAAGCCTAAAAACGGTTATAAATTGATGATGATTTCGTGGGCAGGAATGATTGGTACCGTTTCGGGGATGAATGAAAAAGGGTTGACAGTAACTATTAATGCATCTAAATCAGAGATACCTACATCTGCTGCAACACCTATTTCTATTGTAGCAAGAGAGATACTTCAGTATGCAAAAAATATTGATGAGGCATATTCCATTGCTCAAAAAAGAAAAACATTTGTCTCGGAATCTATTTTAATTGGTTCACTGGAAGATAATAAAACAGCTACAATCGAGAAGACTCCTTCAAAAACAGAATTGTTTAATTCACCAAACAGTAACTATATAATTTGTGCCAATCATTATCAGGGAAAGGTTTTCGAGAATGATAAAATAAATTTGGAAAACATTGCAAAAAGTTCGTCTAACTATAGATTTAATCATCTTACTCAACTTATAAATCAGTATCCTAAAATATCTGTTGCCGATGCAGCTGCTATATTGAGAAATCAAAAAGGGATGGATGGAAAAGATATTGGAATGGGAAATGAAAAGGCGTTAAATCAATTGATAGCCCATCATTCTGTGATATTTAAACCGTCACGTTTACAGGTTTGGGTTTCTACAAATCCATTTCAGTTAGGGCAATATATTTGTTATGATTTAAATAACGTATTTGCAGAAGCACCTGCATTAAAGGTGAATAAAGAACTTTACGAAAAACAACTGAATATTCCTGCGGATAGTTTTTTATATTCGCAATCATATAAAAAATTTGTTGCCTACAAACAGATGCGCGAAGCATTAAAATATTTGCATAAACAGAAAATGAATTATGAAATTGATTCAAAAATTATTTCTAATTTCATCAATTGTAATCCTGAATATTATGAAACTTATTTTCTTTTAGGAAACTATTTTGCTGATAAAAATAATAATCAACAGGCGTTTAAATATTATAATTTGG
>CAIRRW010000499.1 GCA_903881065.1 uncultured Bacteroidota bacterium | reverse complement strand
AATGTCATTTACTCATAAACATAATTACAATGGTGAGTAAATAACATCATTTATTCATAAACATAATTATCATGGTCAGTAAATGATAGTTTTAATAATAAAGATAAATCCTAATGGTAATTTAATTTCAATAATATCAATGAATCTGACAATTCATTTTGTTTCTCAACCCAATATAATTGATAAGATAAGCTTTAATAGTACCAATAACGATTGGTGTTTCTACATAAACAGGAATCTTGTTTTCATCATCCGTCATCCAGACAGTCATTCCTTCTCCGCCTTTAAATATAGTACCTGCAATTAGTTTTGGTTTAAATTTAATACATCTCACTTTGCCCAAATTATCATCTTTTATGGTTTCGATGCCCAGATAACGCATGTAGGAAGGGTAAACCAAGCCGTCAAGCACAAACGTAATCGGGATGGTATCATTCGGTTTATATTTCGAGAAATCAATACATCGTGCATAATAAATCGCTGTCATCACATCATTGGTACAATTACTTATGTTTATTGAATCATAAACCGCAGGCTTTTTATTTCTTTTTGCAGCAGAGTATATTTTACTTTTTCGCTGACTGAAAACATAATCATCATACGTATAACTGCCGCCTTCATGCGCTTCGCGAATAAACCGGATAGGTTTTAATGTCAACGTATCAGCGTATGATTCATATTTATCGCGCACCTTGTAAAACCAATCGTACTTTGTATAAGTGGTGCCCAATCCTATAAAATGATACACGCTTCTGCCTGCCAGAGTGGTGAGCTGAGCGCCGAAACTTCCTTCGCCGGCAGCCATCCAAATCGCACCCCAATTGTAATATATTTTATAGGTGAATTGTTCTCCGGCCTTAAAAGTTTTATTGGTTACTTCGCAGTTGTTTTGCGCAGTAATAGTGATGGAAACGATAAGTAAAATAAATACTATTCCTCTTTTCATACTGATAAAGATAGGCATTGTATTTTAGTTAAACAAGATTTATTAGAGATGCGGGAATTAAACAATTCGTTTTAATAGGCGTAAACGGTGAGTATAATCTTTTCGGTCGTTATTGAATATTCCCTGATGATCGAAGCCATCAATGCGCACTTTGCCCGACGCATGAATAATTTTATTGTTACTCATCACAATCCCGACATGTACAATTCTGCCTTCTTCATTATCAAAAAAAGCTAAATCACCGGGCTCTGCTTCTTCCACAAAACTCAATGTTTCTCCCTGTTCCGCCTGCTGATAAGCATCACGAAATAGTTTAGCCCCATTAAGTTTATACACCATTTGAGTAAAACCGGAACAGTCAATTCCGAATGGAGATTTGCCGCCCCATAAATATGGAGTATTCAAATAGAGTAGTGCTGTTTCTATAAATTCATTCTTGGCAGAGGGCAAGTCAATATTGATAAATGCGCCGTCGTAAGAATAGTTTTGATTCTCGATATAACATTCTCCTTCAATAAAATTAGGAAGTGTGCTGCCAAGAATAACAGGAAAGAATTGGGAAGTTTTTTTATCTGTAATAACCTGAATTAATTCATTGGTGCAAAATACATCACTGGAATTAAGCAATTCGAATGTAGATTGAGAAATAGCAAGGAATTGTTTTTTATCAATCCAGCAATCATATCTATCATAAGCAATTTTAATTCTGCACCAGTTTCCCTGAACTTCAAGAACCTGAAAATGTTCCCCAAACAAAAGCTGAGTAACCATTTCAGCTCTATCTGAAGGCTCCTTTCGGCAAGGCACTAAACTTAAATTACAGATTCCGAACATAACAAATTTCAAATTTCAGGTTACAGATTTCAAATTTACTTAAATTTTGTTCCTTTAAATTCGGACGCATTTAAATATGAAATAAAACCTTTCAGTTGTTTACTAATTTCTTCTGCTTGTAATTTTAAACCTTCAAACTCATTTATGGTAATATGATTT
>CAIRRW010000498.1 GCA_903881065.1 uncultured Bacteroidota bacterium | reverse complement strand
TGTTCCGAAAATAGGATTGAAACAAGCACTCTCAAACTCATTTATTGGGCTTATAACGCGTGTGATTTCAAATACAAAATCCCACACTCACAAAATCATCTTCTCTTAAAACGCTTCTATGGAAGTCTGTTTTTTCTTATTCTTTTATTTTTTGAGGGTTGTGCAACAGCTACATATGTTTGCTTCCATACAACATGAGTTTGCTTCCATACAACATAAGTCATAATAAAACCCGACAAATTATACAACTTGTCGGGTTCAATACACAATAGAAACAACTGTTTCGTACTATTTTACCTGTATTTTAATTGGGTCACTTAAACCTGTTCCATCTTTAGCAACAATTAATTCGTGCATAAACCATGCCCACGACAACGATTTTAACCCCACCATTTGAGTAGTCGATTTTAATGTAGGACGCATACGGGTATAATTAATCCCGTCGGGCGAAAACCACCAATCGTGGCAATGCTGACCTTTGCCTCCCGGAGCAATCAAATCAATTGTTCCTGGTTCGGTGCCATTTACAGCACCAAATACCTGAATTTGATGAATAGCTAACTTTTTCACTCTCAATTTAAAGGATTCTATAATTTCAATTGCATCCGCAGGCTTTTTGTCTGCCTCCGTTTGTATCAAACGCATCAACGCTTTTAAATCGTCGTGAACTGTTTTCCATGCACTATTGCGAGCTGCTGTGCTGGTGGCAGCAGTATAATTAGCAATATCCTCCAGATATTTTTTTTGCAACACGGCATCCACAGGCACCCATTTATTGTCCGTCCAAGCATTCACTATTCCACCTGCCTTTTCGCCCTTTGCCAAATACCCGTTTGGCACATCCAGTACCGCCGTAATAATGTGAATAGCAGTAGGAATAATCGATAAAATGATGTACTGATTACTGCTTCCCGCTTTCCTCCTTCTGTTCATCAATTTCCTGTTTTTTTCCGTGTCATCTAAAATAATAATTTTCTTTTTCATGATATTACATTTTTAATCTTTAGGCACCCGATAGCTGACACGTTCGAACATCCGTTCCGTTTTTTAATGTGGGTTCTGAACTCCACAGGTAATAAAATAAAACGTCCGCTGTGCCCTATACAGGTAACAGCGGACGTAAATCCGTTTATATTATTTATAAAATAAGTGGCTCTAACTTGTTGCATTTGGAAGAACTTTTCTAAGCCCTTCCTGGTTGGCAACTATATGAGGTTTTGTGTGATTAATTTTCATTTTCTGTTGGTAAAGATAACATAATTATAAATATCGACAAGAAATAAATACTGATTCTGCCTTATTATTAAAGCGCAAGTTCAATCATCGGGTCCCAGAAATGTTTCTTGAAGTTTACCACTTTATCCTTCTCTACTTTCACTCCTTCTTTCTCCAATAATTCCTGCATCATATAAGGAGTTGCAAAATGATGTTTGCCAGTAAGCATTCCTATTCTATTAACAACGCGGTGAGCTGGTACTCTCTTTTTCTGCGAATGTGCTGCATTCATTGCCCATCCCACCATGCGAGACGAACGTGCCGCACCAAGGTACTTGGCTATAGCACCATAATTAGTAACCCTTCCTTTCGGTATCAGTCGGGCTACATCGAATACATTCTGAAAAAAATCCTCGTGTTTCTCCATCGCTACTCTATCATTTATTCAGTGTCGTTATGCGGCATCACTTCCGTTACCGGATTAAATAAATACATCCTGTTGCTGCCTACTTCCTTGCACTTTATAAGTTTCCTCACCTGTTCACCACGCACAAACCTGCGTGTTTCATTATACGTAAAATGTTTCCCTTCGGGCACATCTTCTAATAAAATCAATCCTTCCTGCACATTGTACTTTTTTAATACACGTAACAAATTAATATCCGAACAACTGGAAGCCGCAGGATTATTCATATACTTTCGCAAAGCGAGAATCACATCATCAGGGAACACATCCGGATTCAGAAACCGGTTCATCAACAATTTAAAATGAAGTTTCCATTCTTCACCATGGGGTTTCACGGCATTTTTATGTTTATTGAAATTAGTTAAATGAGCTATCTCATGTACCAAGGTAATCAGAAAAGCATATTTATTCATATCATAATTAACAGTGATGAGATGATTGCTTCCCTTCATTGGCGGGCGGTAATCGCCATATTTAGTAGAACGACTTTTTTTGATTCTCAATTTAAAATCATAAATATAAATCCATTCGGCAATTGTTTCCACCGCCTTTTCCGGAATATATTTATGAAGTATAGATTGATTGCGTTCTAATTGGCTCATTAGTTTATTAGGTCATTAGTTCATTGGTTGTTTTTCAAATGTTGATTGTTTTTACATTGACTAGTGAACAAATAAACAAATGAACTAATAAACTATTTAAGAACATGGTAAACAACAAAGGTGGCAACATAAGCAAGTGTGCCCATAAATAGAAATTGAATTACCGGCCATTTCCAGCTTTTCGTTTCACGATATACCACCGCAAGAGTGCTCATACATTGCATTGCAAAGGCATAAAATATTAATAAGGAAAAACTGACAGCCATAGTAAAAGTAGGTAAGTTGGTTTTTGAGTTTATCTCATTCTGCATTTTGTCTCTCACTGTCTGCGAATTATCTTTATTATCGGCACTATATATAGTAGCCATTGTTCCTACAAATACTTCGCGTGCAGCAAACGAAGTAACTAAAGCTATTCCTATTTTCCAATCGAAACCAAGCGGTGCAATGGCAGGTTCCAAACCTTTACCGAGAATACCGGCATATGAATTTTCCAGTTTCTCTGATGATATTTTTACATTACGTTCTGTTTCAGTGAATTTTGTAGTCATCTCTGTTGAAGCATATTTTTTCTCAATAGTTTCCATTCTATTCCCAGGGGCATGTGAGGATAAAAACCAAAGGATAACAGATATGGCAACAATGATTTTCCCAGCATCAAACAGAAATACTTTTACTTTATCAAACATCACTCTGGTTACCGTTTTCCATTGCGGTGAGCGATATACAGGAAGTTCCATAATAAAATAACTTTTCTCTTTTGCCTTCAATATAATTTTGAAAACAAATGCTGCACTAATAGCTGCTATAAAGCCAATTAAATACAAGCACATTAATATTAATCCCTGATAATTGAAAAATCCTTCCGTTTTATTCTGAGGTACTACCAATGAAATTAATAAGGTATAAACCGGCAGTCGTGCAGAGCAACTCATCAGAGGAGTTACCATAATTGTAATAATACGTTCCTTCCAGCTGCTTATAGTTCGGGTACTCATAATTGCTGGTACTGCACACGCTACACCACTTACCAATGGAATCACCGACCTGCCGTTCAACCCAAATCTTCGCATCATTTTATCCATGATAAAACTTACACGTGCCATATATCCGGTATCTTCGAGGATGGCGATAAAGGCAAACAGCAATGCAATTTGCGGAACGAAGACTACTACACCGCTAAGTCCGGCAATAATTCCGTTCACTATTAAGTTCGTAAATTCTCCAGGAGGAAGTGTGCTGGTAGCCCACTGACTCACCATTACAAATAATCCTTCAATCCATTCCATCGGATACTTAGCAACAAAGAATATCGTTTGGAAAATAAAGAAGAGGATGATTAAGAATATTGCGTATCCATAAACCCGATGCGTTAAAATGCCATCCAGTTTATGTGTAAATGTTTCTGACTTAACTTCTGTTTTCTCGAAAACGCATTCAGCTACTATTCTATTAATTACCTTGTAACGTTCTACACTTTCCTGCGATTGCAATTTGTTGGTATCATGGGCTGCAGCTTTTAATATTGCTTCCATCTTGGCTTTTTTCTCCGGCTTATCATCAAGGTAATGAATTTCCGGCAAGTTATGTATGGAATGGAATGCAGCAAAATCACTGTTTAAATGAATCACCGCTCTTATTTTATCTATTGTATCGCTGGCAATGTTTCTTAAATCAACAAAATCATATTGAGGAACAGGTAACGGCTGAAGTAATGCATGTTTAATTTCTTCAATTCCTTCTTTCTTTCTGGCGCTTACAGAAAATACTTTTACTCCCAACCTTTCCGAAAGACGTGCAGTATCTATGGTGTCGCCTTCCTTCTCAACAAGATCAATCATATTCAAGGCAAGAATCACAGGAATTTTTAAATCAATAATCTGAGATACCAGAAACAAATTACGTTTCAGATTACTTGCATCTGCAACAATAATGGTTACATCAGGATGGTCTTTATTAGCTGGATTACAAAGCACTTCAAAGGTTACGCTCTCATCCAGCGACTTAGGATATAAACTATAAGTACCAGGTAAATCAACAAAATCGGCAGTTACTGTAGAATTCAGCTTTGCCGTGCCTGATTTCTTATCTACAGTAACACCAGGGAAGTTTCCCGTCTTTTGGTGTAGTCCCGTAAGTGCATTAAATAAAGTGGATTTACCACTGTTAGGGTTTCCTACCAGCGCAACTTTTATGGAAGACTTTTCTGAAAAATTTACAAACGATTGTGCCGCCTCCACGCCGAAAAAATAATTAATTCTTATTTATTATCGATACGAGTACGGTTGAAGCTTCTTCTTTTCTTAAGCTTAATAAGTATCCTGAAACCTTTATTGCAATAGGGTCGCCCATTGGTGCTATTCGGTCCAAAGTAACAATCTCACCAGGGGTGCAGCCCATTTCCAAAAGTTTTAACGACATATCTTTATCAGTAAACGAATCAATGATTGCGCTCTGTCCTATTTCTAATTGTGATAACTTTTTCAACGTTCTCTTTTCTGTCATTTTAGACTACAAAAATACACCTTATTTATACAGGTTTTAAATAAATTTTATTTACTAAGGCTGTTAATTTGAGAAAAAGGTTTTGAGAAATGCCTTTTCTTAGAGTTTTGCTGTAGAGGATTTGCTCAGTTTTTCCACTTTACTCCATCGAGGACAAGTATTGCACTTTTCTTTTTTGGTTCTGCAACTCATAAAAATGGCAACAATAAATAATGAAGCGATTAATTGTAATGCGAATCTAGACCTGTTCTTCATATCTCTTATTTAAGGTGCAACAAAGATATAAAAACAAAACATTACTATTGTGGTCAATTATTCTTATTTTTATCAAAAATTTTCAAGCTATTAAATGCACATATTTTTTCATTTCGGTCGTTACTTTATCCTAATAAGAAGGACATTTGCGAAGCCAGAAAAAGCATCCATTTATTGGCAACGAATCTTGGATGAGATTATAAGTTTAGGAATAGGTTCATTAGGTATAGTAGCAATCGTATCCGTTTTTCTTGGTGCAGTTATCACAATTCAATCTGCTTTTAATTTTGAGAACCCCCTAATACCAGTTTACGCAATCGGTGTTGCCGTGCGTGATTCCATTATTCTAGAATTTGCGCCTCTTGTAATTAGTTTAATCTTGGCAGGTAAGGTTGGTTCAAGCATTGCTTCTGAAATAGGAACTATGCGTGTAACCGAGCAAATAGATGCCCTAGAAATTATGGGAATAAATTCAGCAGGATATTTAATAGCTCCAAAAATTATTGGTTCTATGTTATTCAATCCGGTGCTTATTGTTTTCTCCATGTTCTTTGGTATTATAGGAGGATATGTTTTCGGATTACTTGCAGGGGTAGTTACCAGCCACGATTATATTTACGGCATCACCTATGATTTCAGGCCCTACAATGTGGTTTATGCTTTAATAAAATCAGTAGTGTTTGCCTTCATTATTGCTTCAGTACCTGCTTACAATGGTTATTTTACAAAAGGAGGAGCTTTAGAGGTCGGCCGTTCGAGTACAAAAGGTGTAGTATATTGCATAGTTGTTATTCTTGCATTCGATTTAATTTTAACACAATTACTTTTAGTTTGATTCAAATAAATAACATATCAAAAACTTTTTCGGGAAGATCTGTTATACAAAACATTTCTTTTGAATTTGAATCAGGAAAAACCAATATGATTATTGGCGAAAGCGGCTCCGGTAAAACTACCTTATTAAAATGTATGGTAGGATTAAATGAAATTGATGCTGGCGAGGTTTTGTTTAATGGCCGTAATTTCTACGAAATGGATTTTAAAGGCAAAAAGGAAATCAGAAAAGAAATTGGCATGCTATTTCAAGGTGGAGCTCTTTTTGATTCGCAGACTGTTGAAGAAAACGTTGTGTTTCCTATTTCCATGTTTACTGATTTAAGTACTTCTGAAAAAAAAGACAGAGCTAATTTCTGTTTGCAAAGGGTAAATTTGGAGAATGCAAATAACTTATATCCTTCCGAATTAAGTGGTGGTATGAAAAAGAGAGTAGCAATTGCACGAGCAATTGCTGTTCAGCCGAAATATTTATTTTGTGATGAACCAAACTCAGGGTTAGATCCTAAAACATCAATTGTAATTGATAATCTAATAAAGGAAATTACAGAAGAATATAATATTACTACTGTTGTAATTACTCATGATATGAATTCTGTTATTGAGATCGGAGACAACATTATGTTTATTTATAAAGGAGAGAAATGGTGGGAAGGAAGTAAATCAGAAATCCTTAAAACAGACAATAAAGAAGTTTGTGACTTTGTATATGCCACAAAGTTTATGAGGGATTTAAAAACTAAATTTTAGCAATAACGAACACGTTATCCACGCTTATAAATTACTTATAAAATATTCCGATACTTTATTGAAAAGGTGAACTCTGTCTTTGCCTGTTACATTGTGTTCGTGACCAGGATAAACAAAATAATCCACTTGTTTTCCCTTGTCAACACAAGCTTTCAGAAACATCAAACTGTGTTGCCACACCACAACATTATCTTGTGTGCCATGTATCAGCATTAACTTCCCTTTTAAATTATCAATATAATTCATCACATTTGATTCTTTATATCCTTGAGGATTTGACTGAGGAGTATCCATATATCTTTCTGTATACATGATTTCATAATAACTCCAGTCGATAACTGGGCCGCCTGCAACTGCAACTTTAAAAATATCAGGATAACGTGTCATAATACTTGTTGTCATAAATCCTCCAAAACTCCAACCCATAAGTCCCATACGAGCGGCATCTACATACTTTAAACTTTTCAAATAATTAATTCCAATCATCTGATCTCTCATTTCAACAGTTCCAAGATGTTGAAATGACGCTTGTTCAAATGCTGTTCCTCTATTTGCACTTCCCCTTCCATCCATGGTAAATACTACAAAGCCACGTTCAGCCATATATTGAAGCCACATGTCAGCACCACCATTCCAAGTATTATTAACCAACTGAATGCCCGGCCCATTATATAAATAAACTATAACAGGGTATTTTTTTGTTGAATCAAAGTCAACAGGTTTAAACATTCTACAATATAAATCATCGCCTGCTTCACTCTTCAATTTAAATAAAGAAAGTTTCCCTAGCTTATATTCTTTTAATGGATTCTCTGCAAGTTTTAATGTTTGCAGTTTCTTACCTGATGTTGAATATAGGGCTACTTCTCTTGGCACATCAATAGATTGAAAGTTATCAATAAAGTATTTTTTACTGTCACTTAGTAAGATAGTATGTGTTCCATCGCCTTGTGTAAGTCTTGCAATCATACCATCTTTCAAGTTCATTTTATATAAATTGCGGGTAATACCATTTTCCTTTGTTGAAGAATAATAAACATTATCTCCTTTATCATCAAAGCCTGCCAAGTCGGTAATAATCCACTTTCCATCACCTGCAAATTTATTATCTTTAATAAATTCTTTCATGGAAATAGATTTGGAATCAAACGAAAACAAGTGCAAATGATTATACCCATCCATCTCCGACTGTAAAATAAATTCATCATTATGATTTGGCACAAAAGCTATTGGGTGCGTAGGATGCACATACTTTTCATTTCTTTCAGTATAGTAAGTCTGTTCAAACTCTCCTGTTACTGAATTATATGAATTCAGTTTCATTTCGTTCTGATCCCGATTTAATACTTGAATAAAAATATGTTTCTCATCCGGGCTCCAGGTGATATTTGCTAAATACTGTTCTTTTGGTTCTCCGGTTTTCAAAAAAATGGTAGTATGCTTGGCTACATTATATACACCAACTGTTACTTCATGGCTTTTATCTCCTGCCATAGGGTACTTGATTTCATTCACTTTGGCAGGACGAACTGTCCAGTCGATGATTGGATAATCAGTTACCATGGTTTGGTCCATTCTATAAAATGCAAGTTGATCGCCTTTTGGCGACCAAAATGTTCCTTTTGTAATTCCAAATTCATTACGATGTACCGATTGTCCATTCACAATGTTTTCATCCTTATCATTTGTAATTGCAAGTTTTTCTTTCCCATCAAATACAAATAAATTATTTTTAACAGTATAAGCTACGTATAGAGAAATGGCATCGAAATCAATATGTTCAGCATCCTTCCCAAAATCTCTATCAGCATCCACAGTAAAATATTTTGATTTAATATTATACGCAAGTAATTTATTTTCTGCTTCAATCATAAATACATTTTCGCTCTTCCATTGAATAACAGGCATGGCTTCAAATGTTGCCAGTTTTAGTTTCAACAGTGCCTCATTTATTTGCTTTAAGGTTACCGCTATTTCCTGTTTATTGCTTTCTGCATTGCCAATTACAATTGCATTTTCATCATTTATAAAAGAAAATTTATCTGCTCCTTTTATCCACATTAATTGTTTTAATTTTGCTGGGGCAAGTGTAGTTTTCTGTTTTATAATTGCTTCGTCCATGGTAAGCAATTTTGTTTGTGCATTGGCTGTTTGCAATAGTATTACCGAGACAAACAAAATCAAAATATTCTTTTTCATAATAAATATTAATTAACTTAAGCTATAAAAACCATCCTTGAAATTCAGGTTAAAATTAGTTTAATTTTATAGGGCGACTGATGATTTTTATACAACTTTTAAACACTTACATTAGATACCACTTCCCAAAAGATCTATATCCATTTTTCTCTGCTGATTTATGTCACATTACGGCTGACTAATATCATAGTTTGCTGCTTTAACTATGAATAGTTTTGTTAGGAAATGAATATAGACAAAACAGCAGTTATTATTCTTAGCGGAGGAAATTCTTCGAGGATGAATTATCCTAAGGCTTTTCTATCGATTGCTGATAAAACATTGGTAGAACGACTCTCTTCCATATATTTTGAATTAGGGATTGAGAAGCCAGTTATCATTCTTAATAGTATTTTGTTTAAGGAAGAATGGGCTAAACTGATTTCCAAACTTTCTATTAGTAACAATGTTTTGAAAAACAATTTTACTGAACTCGGCAGAAGTTATTCCATTAGTTTAGGATTAAAAGAAGTGGAGCATGATCAGGGATGCTTTATTCAAAATATTGACAACCCCGATATAAGTGTTGGTTTATTGAACAAGATGATAGCGAAATTAAAAGATGATAGTTATGTGGTTCCTGCCAACAATGGAATAAATGGTCATCCGATTTTATTGGGTAAAGAGATTATAAATCATTTAAAGAACCTGCAAGGTTACGATTGGATTTTAAAAGACGAGCTAAAGAAGTTTAATAGAATACAGATAGAAGCAAGTGAAAACAATGTGTTGATGAATTTGAATACGGAAGCAGATTGGAAAATTTATTCGGAATCAATACAAAACAAAAGTGTTCAACTTAACTGATATCGATAAAATTCTCATCAGAGAAAATCAGCCAATGGCACTTTGTGTAATTGTAAACACCAAAGGCTCAACACCGCGTAAAGTAGGTGCAAAGATGCTTGTAACTGAGAATAGGAAAATCTATGGAACGATTGGCGGTGGTGCATTGGAAAAAAAAGTTATTGAGAATGCACTCTTAGTAATTGATAAAAATGAACCGCAACTATTTCGTCATGATTTATTGCATCAGCATAATATGTGTTGCGGTGGTACAATTGATATTTATATCGAACCCGTTATGAAAAAGAACAAACTATATATTTTCGGTGCCGGTCATACCGGTCACGCACTTGCCGGATATGCCATTGATATGGACTTTGAAGTATTTGTAATTGACGACAGAAAAGAATATATTGACCAGATAACTTCTGAGAATGTAAATAAAATGAATCTTGGTTTTGAACAGGCGCTTAGTGTTCTTCCTTTTGATGAACAAACATATATTGCTATCCTGACTTATGATCATTCAATAGATAGAACGATACTTGGCTTTTGCCTTAAACAGAAACACGCCTATCTTGGAATGATTGGCAGTCAAAGAAAAATAGAAGTAACAAAAAAAATGTTCAGAGAAGGTGGAGTGGCAACAGAAGAAGAATTAAATGCCGTGGATATGCCGATGGGAATTGACATTAAAGGCGAGAGTCCGAATGAAATAGCAATAAGTATTATAGCAAAATTAATTGAAATAAAACATACTAAATTAAATGGCAAATAAAAAAATAGCACTTGTAACAGGTGCTGCAAAAGGAATTGGCAAAGCAATCGTTGATAAATTTATCGCAGAAAACTATTTTGTAGTGGCTGTAGATGTTGATGAAACAGCAGGAAAAGCTTTAGCAGCAGAGTATGGTTCAGACAAATTGATATTTATAAAAGCAGATATCTGTAATGAAATAGAGATACAAAACTTGTTTCAACAGATTAAGAATGATTACAAACAACTGGATGTTTTAGTAAATAATGCAGGAATAATCCGTGATAATATGATTTGGAATATGCCTGTTGAAGATTTTGATTTGGTTATAAATGTAAATTTAAAAGGCACATGGATGTTATGCAGGGAAGCGGCGAAATTAATGAAGGTGCAAAACAGCGGCAGGATTGTAAACATTGCTTCCAGAGCATGGCTGGGGAATCGCGGGCAAAGTAATTACGCTGCTTCTAAAGCAGGTGTTGTAAGTATGACAAGAGTTCTGGCACTTGAACTTGGGAAGTATAATGTTTGTGTGAATGCTGTAGCCCCCGGATTAATTGACACTCCGCTTACGCAGAAACTCGAAGCTGATGTGCTGCAAAAACTAATTGAAGCACAACCTACACGAACAATGGGAAAACCAAGTGATGTGGCAAATGCTGTTGCTTTTCTGGCTTCGGATAATACACAGTTTATTACCGGACAAACAATTTATGTAGATGGCGGAAAGAGTATTGGTGCAGGGTTATAGAGATTATTGTTTCTTAATAACTAATCACTATGACTAAAATCATTATACACGTAAACATTTCTTTTAACCTTTGAAAAATATATCTTTTGCATAAATAAAGTATTCAAATAATGAAACATATCAAACTTAAAATAAACGGCAAGCAACATGAGTTTTTAGTGAACGATCATGAAATGCTTTCCAATGTTATCCGTGAGAAAGCAGGATTGACAGGCACTAAAGTTGGTTGCGAACAGGGAAGTTGCGGAGCATGTACTGTTATGGTTAATAAAGAACCGGTGTTGAGTTGCATCACTCCTGCATTGAGATATGATGGTGCTGAAATAACAACCATAGAAGGTGTTTCAACGAATGGTGAGTTGCATAGATTGCAGGAAAAGTTTGTTGAGAAGGGCGCTATACAATGCGGTTTCTGTACACCCGGAATGGTAATTACTGCTCTTGATTTTGTAAATAAAAACCCTAATCCCAGTATTCATCAGATTAAAGATGCTTTGTCGGGTAATGTTTGCAGATGTACCGGATATAAAAAGATAATTGAAGCAGTTGCAGAATATGCAGAGGAAAAGCATACCGGTAAATTAATTATTAAAAAGGAACAGAAAGAATTAAAGGGAACTGTTGGTGTGCCTCGCCCTTACATCGAAGCGACAAAGAAAGTTCAGGGGATTGCTGACTATGCAGATGATTATCAATTGAAGGATGTATTGCATACAAAGTTTGTAAGAAGCCTTCATCCTCATGCAAAAATAATAAGTATTGATTCTTCCGAAGCGCTGGCTATGCAGGGTGTGCGCTATGTCGCTACAGGAAAAGAACTGCCTATTACTTTTGGTGTTCTGCCGCTGTCGCAGGATGAAGAAGCAATTGCTATTGATAAGGTGCGTTATGTTGGAGAGATAGTTGCCGCTGTGGCCGCTGATTCGGAAGAGATAGCTGCTGCCGCATGTAAACTGGTGAGGGTAAAATATGAGCCGATAAAGGCTTTCCTGACAATTGATGAGTCATTAAATGATATTGGTACTGCAGAGAAAATACATAATACAACCAAGTTCAACAACAATGTACATAAAAAAGCTGAGTTGCGATTTGGTGATCAGCAGCAGGGATTGAAGGATGCCGAAGTAGTGTTGAACATGGATTTTGAAATGATTGGTATCAATCATGGATTTACTGAACCACATGCTACTACAGCGTTTTGGGATGAGAATGGATTGACAATGATTTCTGCAACGCAGGTAACACACTATCTGCATCGTGCATTGGCAAAAACAATGGAAGTGCCGTTGAGCAGAGTGCGTGTTATAAAACCCCACATTGGCGGTGGTTTCGGTGGTAAAGGTGATCCTTTTGCACATGAAATAATTGTTGCACATATTGCACGTAAGACAGGAAAACCGGTGAAGGTACGTCTTTCACGTGAAGAAGTATTTTTGAATAATCACGGCCGTCATCCGACAAAGATGAAGATACAACTTGGTGCAAATAAAGACGGCATGATAAAAGTGCTGGATGCCAATGTTGCTATTGATGGCGGTGCGTTTGGAAGTTTCGGTGTGGTAACTTCCTATTACAATGGCGTGTTGCTTCAGGCTCCTTATAAGCTTGATAATTTCGGGTTTGTAACGCATCGTGTATATACCAACAAGCCGCAGTGCGGTGCGATGCGAGGACATGGCGCTGTGAATACCCGCTTTGCAGTGGAATCAATGATTGATGATATTGCACATAAAATTAAAATGGATCCGATTGAGATGCGGATGAAAAACTTCCTTGACCCGAACTCGCTGACAGTGGGGAAATACCGCATTACTTCCAACGGAATAAAGCAGGCAATTAATACTGTGGCGGAACAATCGGATTGGAAAAACAAACATGGCAAGTTGCCGAAAGGACATGGATTTGGTGTTGCCTGTGGATTTTTTATAAGTGGAAGTGCGTTGCCGATTATCTGGAATGAGTTGCCGCAATCGGTTGTTCATTTGAAAGTGGATTTTGACGGAAGAGTACTGATTACTTCCGGAGCCAATGATATTGGGCAAGGCAGCGATACGATGCTTGCAATAATTGTAGCGGAAGTACTTGGAATAAGCATGGACAGGACGTTTGTGATTGCAGCTGATACATTAATTACTCCTGTGGATTTGGGAAGTTATTCCAGCCGTGTAACGTTTATGGCTGGTAATGCTGCGAAAGATGCTGCCGAGAATCTAAGAAAGGAAATGATAACTGCCATTGCCAAGAAGAAAAATGTACCCGAAGAAGAATTTATTTTCTCAGAGAATAAAGTTTTCAGTAATGATAAGAGTGTTGATTTGACGTGGGAACAGGCGATTGAAATACTTACCGCCAATCGTGGAGCGGTGAGTGTGAGCGGAAAATATATTTCGCCAAAACTGGGAGGCGACTTCAAAGGTGCAGGTGCAGGCTTGAGTCCATCGTATTCTTTCAGTTCGTGTGTGGCGGAAGTGGATGTGAATGTAGAGACGGGACACGTGAAAATACTGAACGTTTGGGGTGCGCATGATTGCGGAAAAGCATTGAATCCATTGGCTGTGGAAGGACAACTGGAAGGCAGCTGGCACATGGGAATAGGACAAACGATGACGGAAGAAATGACGTATTACAATGGATTATTGGTGAACAATAATTTCCTTGATTATAAAATACCAACCTCGCTGGATACGCCGCCAATACATACAAACATCATTGAAACTATTGACCCTGAAGGACCATTTGGAGCGAAGGAAACAGGAGAAGGGGCGATACATGCAGTGTTGCCTGCAATTGCAAATGCGGTGTATGATGCAGTAGGAATACGGATTACAAAACTTCCTATTAAATCGGAGGATGTGTTGAGATTGCTGAAAGAGAAAGAAAAAGTAAGTGAAACTTCTAAAGTAGAAATATAATGATTGCGGAAAAAGTTTATTTAAAACCTACATCAGTTGAAGAAGCTGTGAAAATGGCAGTTCTGCATCATGATTCATTTCGGTATCTGGCTGGCGGAACAGATTTGCTTGTGAACAAATTTCAGGGGAATGAAGAATCAAATTGCTTGATTGACCTTTGTGAAATTGAAGATTTGAAAACAGTAATAAAGCATGGAGATCCTATTAAAATAGGTTCTTTGATTCGGCTGGATGATTTGAAAACACATAAACTAATCAAGGATAATTTTCATGCGCTTGTAAAAGTGGCACATGAAGTAGCTTCGCCAATGCTGCGAAAGACGGCTACTATTGGCGGAAATGTGCTATGTGAAAATCGCTGTTCGTTTTATAATCAAAGTGAATGGTGGCGAGAAGCTGTTGGTTATTGCCTGAAATGCGAAGGACAAATTTGCATTGCTACTGGCGGTAAAAAAAGTTGTTTCTCCAAATTTGTTTCTGACACTGCACCTGTGCTAATCAGCATGGATGCGCAGATTGCGATAGTGGATAAGGATGGTACTTCGATTATTCCGCTGGAAAGTATTTATACAGGTGATGGCATTGCACCGCGAAACCTGAGTAAAACTGCTATTATTAAGAGTATTATTCTTCCTTCGAATAGACATTTCAATTGCAGTTTCAGGAAACTTCGTCCTCGCGAAGCCGTTGATTTTACTTCTTTAACAACTGCTGTTTCGATTGATAATAAAGGTAAAGTAAAGTTAGTTGCCGGAGGTGTGGACCCGAAACCGATTGTGGTGGAAGGAACTACCAAGGATGATAAAAATGAATTGATAAAACAAGTGGTGAAGAAAGCAAGGATTGTGGATAACGATGTGTATTCGCGGACGTATCGGAAGGAGATGATTACTGTTTATTTGAATCAGATATTTTCAGAAATCGGTCATTAGTTTATTGGTTCATTAGTTTATTAGTCTGTGTGAAAAAGCCTCTAGGAAATTCGGGGCTTTTTTGTTAGAAATTCTGATTTAGGTTATATTGTCGGTTGATAGATGTTAATTATTTAAAGTCAATATTCTCCCATTACTTCCTGTTTCTCAAAATTTGACACCTGAATATTAATCATTTAGCCGAGTTAGTTCATTTAGGTCGGGAATTTACTTCCCCGACCTCGCAGTTGAGTTTGCCGATGTAGTAGCCAACTTTCCCGACCCCGGAGATGAGTTTGCTGATGTAGTAGTCGACTTTCCCAACCTCGCAGTTAAGTTTGCCGATGCAGTAGCCAACTTTCCCGACCCAGGAGATGAGTTTGTTGAAGTAGTAACCGATTTTCCCGACCTAAAAGAGTTGATTACCTCATTAACTATTTATTACCGTGCTTAAAAAATGAAGTTGTGGAAAAACTGAGATGATTATCTGGATAACCGCTCAAATTTCCGTTAATGTTTTAAAGTGGTTTGGTCGTAAATGACTAGTTGTATATAACCTAATTAAAGGTGAAAGAGATTAATTCTTGTATCTTATTTGTAAGATGAGGTAATCTAGATTAGTTGTACTTGAATTATAAATGGGAATACAACTGATCGTTTGGAAAGGCAAAATATTTCTGCAAATTATTTTTTAATATTTTAAAAAATGGGAAACACCAACAAAAGGACGGTTTTTACTAAATATAAAAAATGACTAGAGACGGAAAAATATTAACATTCCTTATCATTATGATTTTATTCAGTTAATAAGGTAAAACAGAAACTACTTGATAGTCCAAAAACTGAATCTACCCAAATTTCTCCAAAATGTAATTCCACTATCTTTTTACAATGAGCCAGCCCAATTCCTATTTCTTCATACTCTTTTCGTTTATTAAGGCGCTGAAATATCAAATATATTCTTTCTTTGTCGTGCTCTTCAATTCCTATTCCGTTATCTTTAATAGTAAATTGCCAACCTTTTCTAACTTTCTTCCACGATATATTTATTTCAGGAGCAACATTTTCTTTTTTAAATTTAATAGCATTACTAATTAAATTCTGAAACAACAGCTTCAACTCCATCGGATAACCATTAACTATAGGTAAGTCTTCTACTTTAATTCTAGCTTCCGTTTTAACAATCTGCAAACGCAATTCATCAAGCACTTCTTGTACCAAGGCACTACAATTCACATCTTTAATTTCCTTTGGTTTACTAAGTCTTGAATAATCCATTAAACTCCTAATCAAAGTGTCCATCCTTTTCGCTGAATTGTCAATAAATTGAAGCAGTTGTCTCCCGTTTTCATCTATTGATCTTCCGTAATTCTCTATGAAAAGTTCTATAAAATTTTTGATTGTTAACAGAGGTTCTCTTAAATCGTGCGACGTAATATAAGTAAACTGCTCCATCTCCTTGCTCTTCGATTCCAATATAGCATATGTTTTCACCCTTTCCTCTGCTTTTTTTCTTTCAGAAATATCCAGCATAGTTGTCATGTAGTGTGGTTTGCCATCAAAATCAATAATTACACTATAAGCCATTACATCAAAAGTTTCTCCCTTCGAATTTTTAAAAATGAATTCTTCCCCATTCATTCTGCCATTATGTTCAGCTATATAATCTCTTATCCTAACACTAGTTTCCTGATTCATCATTTTAATTTCAATAGCTGTTTTCCCTATTACTTCTTCTTTTTTAAATATTAATAAGTTTAAAAAAGCTTCATTCACATATTTAAATTTACGAGAACTTACCGCTGTTATTTGTGTGGGTATGGGATTCAAATCAAAAATGGAAAAGAATAAATCATGTGATTTCTTTAATTCCAATTCACTCTTATTTCTTGTTTTCTCATTCCTTAATACTAATACTGCCATAAGTATCAGAATAATAAAGATAGATGCCCTAAGTAATAATAAAATAGTTTCAGTCTTTTTGGCACTCTCGCTATTGGCCAATTTTCGTTGAAACAGCAAACGATTTTCTTCCGAATTAATCTCCGCTATTTGCTTCCTAATATTATCCGTATACTTTTTACTTTGTTTAGCAATAACAATCTTGGTGTTTTCATCAAGTTCTTTCTGCTTTAAAAGTGCAATGCCTGTTCTTGTCAACTCAACCTTTTCCTCCACCCTTTTCCGCAATGAATCTACATGTAAACGCTGATTAGGATTATCACTTGTAAGAGTAGCTAATTGCGATACGTTTATTAATAATGAATTAATAGACTGATTGTAGCTGTCTAAAAAAAGCACATCATTAGTTATAACGTACCCTCTTACATCGGTTTCAATAGTGAGAGCATCTGTTAAAACAGTATCACTTGTAATTAAAACCTCATTAGTATGATTAACCCAATAACTTGTTGATTTTACAGTCTCGAAATTTTTAAAGAGTAAAAATATTACCGAAAGTAAAGCAGCAGTTGCAATACAAATGGAGATAATGATTTTATTTTTTAAGGTAAGTTTCATTACTAAAAACAAAATTCCATGAATCTTTAATTTGAGAAGTTTTAATTAAATCAAAAATACGGATTAATAACTTAGAAACCTAATTGAGTATAGCTACCATCAATTTTATTGGGGCTTATATCACTACTTAAAACATATATTATATCGCCTATTCCAGCGTAACATAGAGTTGCAATAAAAATAAGTACCCGCGCCTTCGTATTATCAATTTGATGTAAACTGCAATTTCTTATTTATACGATTAT
>CAIRRW010000497.1 GCA_903881065.1 uncultured Bacteroidota bacterium | reverse complement strand
CATTAACTCTTATTACTGAACCGCCCCATACATCAGTAGGGAACATTGGTTGTTTGAGAGCATCGAAGAAAAGTATTTTATTTGTTATTACTTCATTCTGTTTATTTGTATATTGTCCGTTTTGTTTGAATTTAAGCTCTATTGTGCCGTCATCAAGATATTTATAAGGCAACATACATTCAATAAGTTCAGGCTTAATGCCTTTTAGTTTTCCCGCTGCAACTGTTTCAGCATGCATTTTTTCTGCAAGTTGTTCTATTTTCTCAATAAAACCTTTTTGCAAGTCATCCGGGTTAACCACTAAAGACACTGTGAAGTCACCTGTAGGGTCAGGAAGACTCTTGTTTTCTTTTTGGTTATACTTCTTTGCTACGATTAAATTAGGGTACTTTGCAACTGCTTTAGGTGATAAAAACGATTCAAATTTTTCAGCCATGATTATTCTCCTTCTTCTTTACATTTATCTTTACTCGGACAGCACCAACAAAATTCTGATGCTTGGCATTCTTCTTCTTTCATTAATCCTCCTTTGGTTTATTCTTTAAATTTTCGAGTTTAGTTGTAAATCTGTAAGTATCTACAGCTCTGTAAATAAAGCCTTTTTCTTTTAACTCCTCCAAGTTATCAATCTTTGTAAACCTTGTATAAGTGCCATCATCATTTTGATAAGTAACTTTGGCACTGTCAGGAAATAAAGCAATAATATCTTGCTTTTCTTTACTTAATACCACTTGTTCTTCTTTAATTTATTTTAGTCTTTCAATTTTACTTTTGTCAACAACATAAGCTCTACAGTCAATTACGTTGTCATTGCCCAATCCATCCCCGAAAATCATAGTTTCTATACTACTATCACAGGTGGGTATTTGTTTTTTACAAGTACTGCATAAATGGCATTTAGTATCTTTCATAATTGTTCTCCTTTTCTTCTATTATTATTCACTATGGATATATCTTTTTAAAGTGTTCAGGATATGTCTTGTTACAATTATTAATACTTTGACATATATGCAAAAAACTTACATTCTTTGCATATTTATTTTTCTTTTTCGCAATCTAAAAGATTGTATTTATAGTCCTGTTCCATATTCTGATTTTCTCCTACTCTGGTATTCCATTATTTTAGATGAATAAAAACTGTCCATATCACGCCATTTCTTGTATGCTATTTCATCATGGACATAACTATAAATCAATCTTTCTGCTTCTTCTGCTATCTCTTCTATTTTAATAAGCCCTTGAAGCTTGTTATCGAATGATGATGAATTATTGATATGGATAGCCATGAGAACTGTTAACTGTGCCTTAGATTGCCCCCATTCTTCTCTATGGGTATGTTTGTTTATAAGTGCTTCTGCCATTAAATAACCTCTAATTTATAAACATTATGGCTAGCTACGTAGATTACTGGGGTTTTCTCATTTAACACTCTTACTGTAGACATATCATTTATCTGCTTAATATTTTTTATATTGTTACTTGAATATTTAGAAATATTAATAATTGCATTATTCCAAACATTATTAATAATTGCATTATTCCAAACATTATTAATAATTGCATTATTCCAAACATTATTAATAATTGCATTATCCCAAACATTATTAATAATTGCATTATCCCAAACATTATTAATAATTGCATTATCCCAAACATCCTTAATAATTGCATTATCCCGAACATTATTAATAATTGCATTATCCCAAACATCCTTAATAATTGCATTATCCCGAACATCCTTAATAATTGCATTATCCCGAACATCCTCAATAATTGCATTATCCCGAACATCCTTAATAATTGCATTATCCCGAACATCCTCAATAATTGCATTATCCCGAACATTATTAATAATTGCATTATCCCGAACATCCTCAATAATTGCATTATCCCGAACATTATTAATAATTGCATTATCCCGAACATTATTAATAATTGCATTATCCCGAACATCCTCAATAATTGCATTATCCCGAACATTCTTAATAATTGCATTATTGCCTATAAAGTATCTACCTTCTTTAATTTCATCAATGGTTTTATCGAGAATGAATCTTTGTTCAAAAAATTTAACCAGTTCTTTTTTAACATCCTCCTCGGTTTTAAATTCATTAAACCAATCAGGCCTACATTGCTGATCAATATTTAATTTCCAATTGTTTAAATCATGATTAAATATATTACCGTCAATGGGTAATACTTCAACCCTTACAAACGTAGGACTGTTAGAGTCATCTTTAATCCCTAATTCTTCTAGCATTTGGGTATGATGGTCATGGTCTAATGGCATATAAATTTTAGTTTTTAAAACTATAGCTGATTTTAAATAACACATGTCTAATTATCCTTTCTTGAATATAATAAATCTTTATCTTCCTTTGCAAGTACCACGAGGATTACGGATATAATGTTGATTTTTGATGTAGTGATGTAAATTATGAGTAAAGTGATTATAGCAACTTGTATTTTTTATTTAATGCAAAAACTTACCCGCTACAGAATATACCCCATATCCTTTTATGTCATCATTCATTGTCATCCCAAATACCTTTTATTTTAATTTTTCCCGTATCATTTTTTTACTGATACCTGAAATATTTTCAAAAACTTTGTAATTAAAGTTTGGTAAAGATATCAATAATTGAATATCTAATTTTGACGACTTGATAAAACTATTTACAAAAGCTTCTTTGTAATCGTATTTTTTTAAATAGCCACCCGATGTTTCATAACTTGGATTTATATTTTTTTCATGGACTGTCATCTCTGATTCATAAATCCATTCTGTTATGTCAAAATATATAAAACTTGGCTTTGTGGATTTATCCCAAATTTCTTTTTTACATTTTTTATCGAAAATATTAATAAATTCGGGAGTAGTTGTATTAAAAAATCCGGTGTTCCAGTTTCCGGTGTTACTGTCTCCGGTGTTCCAGTTTCCGGTGTTACTGTCTCCGGTGTTACTGTCTCCGGTGTTACTGTTTCCGGTGTTCCTGTCTCCGGTGTTACTGTCTCCGGTGTTACTGTTTCCGGTGTTACTGTCTCCGGTGTTACTGTTTCCGGTGTTCCATTTTCCGGTGTTCCTGTTT
>CAIRRW010000496.1 GCA_903881065.1 uncultured Bacteroidota bacterium | reverse complement strand
TATATTCATCAATAATAATATCCTTAAATAAATAAATTAAAATGCCGCAAATAACGCTACCCAATAAAGGAAATAGAAACATAAATCCAAAATATCCATGATGATTTTTTTCTTCGTTTCTGAAGTAAGGAAAAAACTTTGTAGTTACACTACTAACGCCTAAGGGTAAAATAGTAGCTATTAAACTTGAAGCTGCAATAAGTATTCTTGTCAAGCCAAGTTCCTCCGGTTTGAGCAGGTTAGGCTGGATAAACAACAAACTTACAAAGCCGATAACAACACCTGAATAAGTGATTACTGCATTTCGTATTCCTTGTTTTTTTATAGTACTCAAAATAGTTGTTACAGATAATAGTGCTTATGTCATTGACTTTTTAGTCAATTTATGAAAAGGAAAACGAATAATAATATATAGGTGATTCCAAATTGTTTGAAAAAAGCCATAATGCTTCACCATTATTCTGAATCTTTCCAACCAAGCTGATTTCTGTCTTTTATGAGATGTTCCGCCAACAAGAAATTTAGAAATATATATTTTTGTATTGACGGTTTTCTCTGATTGTTTCAGCACATTTATTACCCAATCAATATCAGCAGCTATTTTATAATCCAAATTATAGAAATCACAAAGCAACCTTTTCGCAATAAATGATTGATGCGAAACACACATTCCATATTTCAAACTTCGCCATGTAAGTTCAGTTGGTGGCTTCAGTCGTCTGTCGCCTAACACTTGACCTTGAATGTTTACCACTGCTGTATTTCCATAATAAACATCCGCATTTAGCGATGTTGCAAATATTTTTGCAAGTGTATCTTTTTCATACAATTCGTCTCCGGCATTTAAAAACAAAACATAATCTCCAGTTGCATTTTTCAGGCTTTTATTCATTGCATCATAAATTCCATTGTCTTTACCCGAAAGAATTAATGCAATTTGAGATTGATATTTTTCAGCCAATTCTAGTGTTCCGTCATCAGAACCACCATCAATAATAATATATTCAATGTTAAGATAAGACTGAGAAATAATGCTCTTAATGGTGCGTTCAATTAACGGCTTCGCATTATAAACAACAGTGATAATACTTATTTTGGGAGTGAACTGCATTTAGTTTCTGAAGAAAATTCCGTTACACTGCAACACTTTTCCTGTTTTATTATCTGTAAAGGCAGGGACAATACTTGTTAACTGAAACCCTTTCTGTTGCATATAATCCAATACTTGTGGCAACAACCACCTTTGATTTTCATATAAAGGAATCAATGAAATTTCCATTTCAATTCCTTTTGCTTTGGCAATCATTTTCTCTGCACCTTTTAATACTTCCTGCTCAAATCCCTGAACATCTATTTTCAAAAAGATATTTTTTGAATTGCCTATAAACCCTTCCCCTATTTCATCTAAAGGAAATACTTGCACCTTTTCCTTCCCGATAATTTTAGATTCAGGCGCACCTTCTATATGTGAATCCAGCATATTTAATAAAGTACTGCTCACTGAATTTGCCGAAATATTAATTTCGATTTCTTCTCTCTTTGCACCTACAGCACATCTTTGTGCTACTTTCCAATTTTCAAACTTCTTACTTTCCTTTTCAATAATTGAATGAACGGATGATAATGGTTCAAAAGAAACAATCTTATTAGTATATCCTGCATCCATTATTCCCATTGCATATTGACCTTTGTTAGCTCCAATATCAAAAACCAAATCGATATTATAATGCTGAAGCAATTTAATACGCCTTAGTTCCTCACTGGTAGCGGGATTGTATTTGCGAATAAGTATTCCAAAATTCTGAAATATCTTTTTTGTAGTCCGTTCAAAGCTGTTCATAAAGGATGTTCGTAATTAGTTTACAATATTAAGAAATTTTAAGAAGCAGAGATAAAGAAGCGAACACCATTATTTTATTTACATTTGCGGTTGAATGTCAACAGAAAAAATAGCAGGTAGTTTTTCTTCTTTTATTAACCAATGTGCAAATACATTTGTATCATTTATTAAAGTTATAATAAGATTACGAACAGGCAGTTCTCTGCCACAAGCATCAACAAATACCTGTATCGTTTTAGGTAATGGCCCTTCGCTTAAAACTTCAATAGAAAAACATCCTGAATTCTTTACTAAACATTCACTAGTTTGTGTTAATAGTTTCTCGACAACTGAAGAGTACAGTAAACTTAAGCCCTCTTATTATGTGATACTTGACCCTGGATTCTGGTTCGGGGATGGAGATATAGTTAATAGTACTATTGAAGGATTGAAAACTAAAACAACCTGGACTGTTTATTTATTAATTCCTCCAATTGCAAAACAATCAAAGAAATTTACTGACTTAGCGAAACAGAATTCTAATATTAAAATTACTTACTTTAATTATACTGTTTATAAAGGATTCAAAGGAATTGGCAACTGGTTGTACTCACATAATTTGGCAATGCCACAGTGTCAGAATGTAATGGTTGCTTCTTTGTTTTTATCTGTAAATATTGGATTTAAGCAGATTTATCTTTTTGGTGCTGACCATACCTGGCATGAAACTTTATATGTAAATGATGAAAATATTGTCTGTTTGAAACATCTGCATTTTTATGATGGTAAAGAAAAACCAGATTATCGTCCCTTTTACAAAGGGATTCATTTAAAAGAAACATTTAATATGTATGAGGTATTTACAACCTTCGCTAAAATATTTAACGGTTATATGCAGGTAAATCAATATGCAAACTATAGAAAAGCTAAAATATTTAATGCCAGTGAAATATCGTTTATTGATGCTTTTGAACGAGTAAATATGGATAATGTGAATAAATAAAATATGACAGCACTATTTTCAAACCCGAGTACTTACTGGTTAAAATGGCTTTTCACGAAGTGGAGACTTGAATCAAAATACAGTAAACAACATTTGCATCTGGAATATATGGCAGAAGTGAAAGACTGCAAATTCGGGGATTACAACACTGTTTATAAATATGCACGTTTACGAAATTCGGAACTTGGAGATTATAGTTATGTGGCGCGTAACTCGCAAATATATAATACTAAAGTAGGTAAATTTACTTGTATTGGCCCTAATGTGAGTGCCGGCATGGGTGCGCATCCATCAGAAGGATATGTTTCTACACATCCATTATTTTATTCAACATTGGGACAGGCAGGCGGATTGGTGATTGTAGAGAAAAACCTATTTGATGAATTTCCGCATACGGAGATAGGAAACGATGTTTGGATAGGTAATAATTCAATTATAAAATATGGCATTAAAATAGGAGATGGCGCTATAATTGGTTCCGGAGCTGTGGTTACAAAAGATGTGGAACCTTATAGTATTGTTGGCGGTGTGCCTGCGAAAATAATTAAATACAGGTTTACAGAAGACCAGATTGAATTTCTATTGAAATTTAAATGGTGGGATAAAGATTTGGAATGGCTTAAGAAGAACAAAGATGTATTTCAATATATTGGTGATTTCGAAAAGGAATTCTCCGGAAAATAGACGCTATATTTAATTGCAATATCTATCCTCCATCCTCAATCAAATTAAATACTTATTTTTGACACTTATTAATTATATACTTCAATGTTAGATTTAAACGGAAAAACAATTTTAATTACCGGTGGAACAGGTTCCCTTGGAAAACATCTTACCAAAAACATCTTTGAAAAATTTCCTCAGGTAAAACGTCTTGTAATTTATTCGAGAGATGAGCAGAAACAGTTTGAAATGGCTCAGGAATATCCTCAGAGTAAATATCCTGCAATACGTTATTTTATTGGTGATGTACGTGATGCTGATCGTTTAAAAAAAGCATTTAAAGATATAGAATATGTGATACATACTGCGGCTATGAAACACGTGCCTATTGCGGAATACAATCCGATGGAATGTGTAAAGACGAATGTGCTTGGTGCTGAAAACGTGATTAATGCTGCGCTTGAAACGGAAGTGAAAAATGTGGTGGCACTATCAACGGATAAAGCGGCTGCACCGATTAATTTATATGGTGCTACCAAACTTTGTTCGGATAAATTATTTGTTGCGGGTAATAATATAAGAGGGAAACATAATATTAAGTTCTCGGTGGTACGATACGGAAACGTAATGGGGAGCAATGGTTCGGTGATTCCTTTCTTCATCAAAAAGAGAAAAGAAGGGGTGTTGCCAATTACTGATGCGACGATGACACGCTTTAATATTTCGTTGCAGGAAGGTGTTGATTTGGTATTGCATGCTATGGAAACTGCATGGGGTGGTGAAATATTTGTTCCGAAAATACCTTCGTATAAATTGACGGATGTGGCTACAGCTATTGCACCTAATTGTAAGCAGCAAATTGTTGGTATTCGTCCGGGAGAGAAAGTACATGAAGAAATGATTACTTCTTCGGATTCTTTTTCGACTTATGACTTGGGAAAATACTACGCTATTTTGCCTCAGGTACCTAATTTTAAGATTGATGAATACGTAAAACATTTTAATGCAAAGGCTGTAAATAAAGGGTTTCAATATAACTCGGGAGATAATTCAGAGTTTATTGGGGTGGATGAAATACGTAAGTTGATTAAAGAAAATCTTGATCCGAATTTTACTTTTTAGATAAGAATAGAACACAGATGACGCAGGTTAAGCAGAGTTAAAAGGATTTATTATCACCTTTTATCCGCTGAATCGGCGTCATCTGCATTAAATAAAACAATAAATTATGAGTGAATCAACAAAAAACAAAGTAATTCCTTATGGAAGGCAGACGATTACTGATGCTGACATTGAGGCAGTGGTAACGGTTTTGAAATCGGATTACCTGACGCAGGGGCCTTCGATAGCGGAATTCGAAAAGAAATTTGCTGAGTATGTGGGTGCGAAATATGCTGTGGCGCTTGCTAATGGCACTGCTGCATTGCATTTGTGCGCTATGGCACTTGATGTGAATTCGACTGTACGGGTGATTACTACTCCTATTACTTTTGCGGCTTCGGCCAACTGTGTGCGGTATTGCGGTGGTGAGGTGCATTTTGCAGACATTGACCCTGATACTTTTTTGCTCGATATTAATAGTGTTCGTGCGCTTTTGGAGAAACATCCGAAAGGATATTTTAAAGGAATAATACCTGTTGACTTTGCAGGCAATGCGGTGGATTTGGAGGCTTACCGGAAGTTGGCAAATGAATATGGCTGCTGGATTATTGAAGACGCCTGCCATGCGCCGGGTGGATATTTTATGGACAGTGCCAATCATCAGCAGAAATGTGGAAACGGTGCGTTTGCTGACCTTGCGATATTTTCCTTTCATCCTGTGAAACATATTGCTACTGGTGAAGGCGGGATGATTACTACGAATGATAAGATGCTGTATGATAAATTAAATTTGCTGCGGACACATGGTATTACCAAGGATGCGAGCAAATTTATTAACTCGGAGGTAGAAGTGACGCAAGGTGGATGGTATTATGAGATGCAGGAATTGGGCTACAACTATAGATTGACGGACTTTCAGGCGGCACTTGGTATTTCGCAATTGTCGAGGGCGGATGAAAATCTGGAACGAAGAAGGACTCTTGCGAAGCAATATGATAAGGCTTTTGCAAACTCGTCGGTGGTTATTCCTTCGATAGAAAAAGGAAATGCGTATCATTTATATGTGATACAGGTGGCGGATAGATTGGGCTTATATAATCATTTACGGGCAAATAATATTTTTGCTCAGGTGCATTATGTGCCTTGCCATTTGATGCCTTATTACAAGCAATTCGGATATAGGAAGGGTGATTTTGTGAATGCGGAAATGTATTATGAGAATTGTTTGAGTATACCGATGTATCATTCGTTGACGGATGATGACCAGCAATTTGTGATTGATAAGGTGCTGGGATTTGTGAAATAGCAAACTGATTAACTCTTTTATTATTTAATCCTGACAGGTGTAAAAACTTGTCAGAATTTTTTATGACTTCACCATTGGTCACTCTAAACTTGCCCTCCCACTCTAACTTCAGTTTTTCTGATTTGGCATTTATATAAGAATAGCACACTAATTTAACGTAAGTAAAAAGATTTAAATACTTTCTATGAAAACTCCAGTTTCGAAACATTCCATTTAAATACTTTCTATGAAAACTCCACTTTTAGACTATTCCATTTAAATACTTTCCATCGAAACTTGAGTTTTAGTCCTTTCCATTTAAATACTTTCATTCGAAACTCAAGTTTCAGCCTATTCCATTTAAATACTTTTAATCTAAACTCGAGTTTTAGCCTATTCCATTTAAATCTTTTTTCGTGAAATATCGGTTTCTCTCTGAAACGTATGGTACCATTGAATATATTGATTTTATTTGGGTTTTAAAAGATTTATTATTTATTTTAATTCGTTTGCTTATTATATTATGTCCACCTTTGCACGCATAAATAAAGACAATAAAATTTAATTTTAATTTAATCAAAATAAAATGTCAACAAAAACTGGAACAACTTTAGACAAAAATCCATTCGTTACGGCAATGGATAGCAGTATTGCAAATGCAGCAGAGATTGCACAAAAAGTGTTGGATGCTTTGCAAAGCCAGCAAAGTACTGACAGCCGAATTGCAGATTTGGTAACGTATTTTATCCACATAAATCAGGCTTTTCAGGATGAAACAGCATTACAAAAAAGTAATGTGATTGGCAAAGTGGCTTCCACTAAAAAAGTGGTTACAACAGTTAAAGGTATGGCTGTTCAATTAAAAAGCTGGATGAAACAAATCTCGAATGTATACCCCGAAGGCTCTGATGAATATGACCGTTTGCTGATTGGCGGAACAAAAGACTTTTATAATGGGTCGCGCACAAAAAGACTGATTCGTGTAAATGCACTTATCACTGCTATTGGCACCGATGCAGCACTTGCCACGGTATTGCTGCAAATTCAAGCGTATGCAACCAAATTAACCAAGAGCATCAGTTCTCAAACAATCAATGTTACTGCTGTTGGAACCGATACGACAGATATTAATAAATTGAGAGATGCCTGCACCAGCGGTATATGGTATGTGTATTGTGGGCTGATAATGATATTTATTGATACACCATCAAAAGCATTAAAGTTTTTACCAATGACATTTATTTATAATGCCGCCAACCAGATAACCCATACACTTGTTGTGCCTGCTCATATTATAAAGAAAATTTGTATTCATACATTTAAAACAGGCGAAACAGTAACACTTACCAATAACCTTGTTGTACCCATAAAAGTAGGGTTGGCAATAGATGCCACAGCTACTGTATTGGTTTGGTACACCATATTACCCAGCGAACCTAAAACTATTAATCCTGATTTATTAGGCAATATTTTATACAAATATATAATGGCGCAAAATGAAGATTTATTAATTTCCGGCGATATTACTTTAACAATAAATGCCGCTGCATAAAAAATAAATAAATGGAAATAAAAAATCCTGACAGGTAGAAATGCTTGTCGGGATTTTTTATTATATATTTGCGAGGATGATAAAATCATTGATAAACAAGTACCCCTTTATTATAGGAATTGGATGTGTATTAATTTATTTTTTGCCTTATTTAATTTTAGGAGAGAATGCTTATATACGAATACATGATAACCTGGATGGTGAATTTGTGTATAGGGTAATTGCATCAAAAGCTAAGTATTTATTTGATTATAAAGCAAGCGTAACGGAAGTGATGAATGGGCTTCCGAGGTATTGTCTTCAATCGGGGTTAAATATGACGATGTTTTTATTCTGTATTTTATCTCCTTTAAAAGCTTATTTATTGAATGATTTTATTGCAAGAATTATTGCTTTTATCGGAATGTATTTATTGCTTGGAAAACATTTTACGAATGAAAAAGGTGAGCGTAATTTGATGCGCTTTTTGGTTGCTATTTGTTTTGCTGTTATCCCTACTTCTTCTATTTACTGTGGATTGACAGTGGCAGGTCAACCATTATTACTATTCGCATTTTTGAATCTACACAAAGGTGAAAAATCGATTTCGAACTTTATAATTATTACTTTATTTCCCCTGTGTTCGTCTTTCATTTTGAGTGGTATTTTCATCTGTATTGCTTTAGGAATTATATTACTTATTGATACAATCAGGAATAAAAAGATTAACATTTATTTTCTATCTGGCCTATTAATATTAGGTTTCGGGTATTTTCTTGTGGAGTTTAATTTAATAACATCGTACTTCAGCAATACGTTTATTTCGCATAGAAAAGAATGGAGCATTGAGCCATTTGTTTTCGCGGCTTCGCTAAAAGAATCTGCTCAATTTTTTATTCAGACTCAATACCATACCGGTGCATTTTTTACTATTCCAATTATCATTGCTGCGCTGATATCGTTGACGATTAAAAAGAAAAGTAAGGTGTATTTATATCTCATTTTATCGATTGTTTCAATAGTTGTTTTCTATTTTATTTTTAAATTTTCGAAGTGTGAATTAGGAACTTCTATAGCGCTATTTAAAACATTTCAATGGGAACGGTTTTATTTTCTGATGCCTATGTTATGGATTTTATTGTTGTATGTGAGTGTGAACTACATAACAATTAGGTATTCGAAATACATTGCACTTGGTTTATTGGCAATACAATTGGTGGTGATAATTGCCGGTGATAAAGATTATACTGCTAATTTAAGTGGTAAAAAATCGGATAAAAACAGGCATGCGAGTTATAAGGAATTTTATGCTTCGAATTTATTTTCGGATGTAGGAAATTATATCTCGAAAAATAAAAACGATTATAGAATTGTATGTATTGGCTTCCCTCCTAGTGTGGCACAATATAATGGATTCAGCACACTTGACAGTTATCAAACAAATTATCCGCTTGAATATAAACATCAGTTCAGGAAAATAATTGAGAAGGAACTGGATAAAAATGCATCCTTGAAATCATATTTTGATGGATGGGGAAATAGATGTTATATCTTTGTAAACGGATTGGATAAATCAAAGCTATATGGCAAACGCGACAATGCTGAATTGAATAACCTGGAACTTAACACTGGTGCATTAAAGGAGATGGGTGGAGCGTATGTATTATCATCAGTAAAGATTGATAATTATGAACAGAATAATTTAAAATTTGAAAGGGAATTCATTAGTACTGATTCATTTTATGACATATATCTTTATAAAATAGTATAGAATCAATTGCAAAATAATAAACTAAATATAGGCATCATCACGCAAGCAAGGATGACGAGTACACGACTGCCGGGCAAGATATTGAAGTCGGTAAACAATAAAAGTTTATTGCAATATCATATTGATAGACTGAAGCAAACTGGCTTCGACATTGCGATAGCGACTACTACAAATGTGACTGATGATTGTATTGCTGAATTTGCTGAACAGAATAATATTAAGTTCTACCGAGGTAGCGAACATAATGTGTTGAGTCGATTTTATGAAGCTGCGGTGAAATTTGAATATGATATTATTGTGCGTGTAACTAGTGATTGCCCCTTGATAGACCCGCATTTGATACGTAACAGTGTGGAGAAATATTTAAAGTTAAACAATCCTAATTTCTATATCAGCAATGTAATTGAACGTACTTTTGCACGAGGATTTGATTTTGAAATATTCAGTTTCGAATCACTGGAAGAAGCATATAATAAAGCGACTGATGAAGGAGACCTTGAACATGTAACACCATATATCTGGAAAAAC
>CAIRRW010000495.1 GCA_903881065.1 uncultured Bacteroidota bacterium | reverse complement strand
CAATAACAGTTTTTGAAAAATCGTCATGAACTTCTATTAGTTGATAGCAAAGCCGAGTAACAGTAATTTCGAAAAGTTTGCTATCTAAAATGATTCGTGGCTTCATCATATAATGTCGCAAAGTTATATAAAAAGTTGGCGTTCTAAATTATTATTTCTTTTAAATAAAAAATGCCCCAATTTCTTGGGGCATTTTTCTAAAAACCATGGCGTGATTTCTAGATTTTGTAAAGCATTATAACATGCTAACAAAATATTTAATTAATTACTCTTTCCCTTTTTCTTCAGACCTCTTCTCTGAAGCTTCCATATCTGATTTTAAATTTGAGAGTACATTCATATCTCCAAGAGTTGTCTTTTCAATACCATCTTTCAGCTTTTTAACAGTTTTTTTTGTTGCTTCATCCTCTGCTTTTTTTCCTTCCGTAGCACTTTCCTTTTCAATACTTGCAGCATCTTCAGCAATCTTTGTATGTGATACAATTATTTTCTTCAATTCTTTATTAAATTCAAGAACTTTGAAATCTAGTGTATCTTCTACCTTAGCAGGTTTTCCATCAACTTTTATCATATGGCGGGTAGGGCAGAATGCTTCAACTCCATAAGGCATGGAAACTATTGCACCTTTATCCAACACATTGATTATTGTTCCTTGATGAATTGAATCTATATTAAAAATAGTTTCGAAAACTTCCCATGGATTTTCTTCTATTTGTTTATGTCCTAAACTTAATCTGCGATTTTCCCCATCAATATCTAAAACAACAACATCAATTTTCTCACCTATTTTTGTAAATTCGGAAGGATGTTTTACCTTTTTAGACCATGATAAGTCAGAAATGTGTATTAAACCGTCTACCCCTTCTTCTAGTTCAACAAATATACCAAAATTGGTAAAATGACGAACTGTAGAAGTGTGTTTTGTTCCTTTAGCATATTTAGTAATTACTGTTGCCCAAGGGTCAGGCATTAATTGTTTAATACCCAGTGACATTTTACGTTCTTCGCGATCAAGTGTTAGAATGACAGCTTCAACTTCCTGACCTACTTTTAGAAAATCATGTGCAGTACGTAAATGCTGACTCCAACTCATTTCAGAAACATGAATTAAGCCTTCTACACCTGGTTGAATTTCAACAAAAGCACCATAATCTGCAATCACTACTACTTTACCTTTAACTTTATCCCCAACAGCTAAGTCTATTCTCAAACCATCCCAAGGATGTGCACTAAGTTGTTTTAAACCTAAAGCAATACGCTTTTTCTCATTATCGAAATCAAGAATTACTACATTTATTTTCTCATCCAATTTTACTACCTCTTCAGGATGATTAATACGACCCCATGATAAATCTGTAATATGGATTAAGCCGTCTACACCTCCAAGGTCAATAAACACACCATATGAAGTAATATTTTTTACAGTACCTTCTAATACTTGACCTTTTTCTAATTTTCCAATTATTTCCTTTTTCTGAAGTTCTAATTCAGCTTCAATTAAAGCTTTGTGAGATACTACAACATTTTTAAATTCATTGTTGATTTTCACAACTTTAAATTCCATAGTCTTTCCTACAAACTGATCGAAGTCGCGAATAGGCTTAACATCTATCTGAGAACCTGGTAAAAATGCTTCTATACCAAATACATCTGCTATTAAACCACCTTTTGTTCTACATTTCACGAAACCTGTAATAATTTCATCATTTTCAAGAGCTGTACTAACTCTTTCCCATGATTTCATTGAACGTGCAGTTTTGTGTGAAAGAATTAACTGACCACTTTTATCTTCCTGGCTTTCAACATAAACTTCAACGATATCACCAATTTTTAAGTCTGGATTATAACGAAACTCTGATAATTGAACTATTCCATCTGATTTGTAGCCAATATTCACTACAACCTCTTTGCTGTTTTTCGCGACAACCTTTCCTTGAATAGTTTCATTCGAAGTTACAGATTTAAGCGTTTTTTCATATACGCTGTCAAGCTGTTCGCGTTCTGCTTTTGAATACGAATCACCTTTTATTTCAATCGCATTCCAATCAAACGCCTCATGTGCTGTTTGTGGTGTTTCATAACCAATTTCTTTTTGTTTTTCAACTTCTAGTTGAACTATTTCATTTTCTGACATTCTTGTCTTTTTTTGTATTCAATCTCATTGTTATAAAATGTAAATTGAAGAAGTTAATAATTAATTAATTGTTCGCCCATTATTTTTGGGGACGCAAATGTACACTTTTTCAACTTACAAATTCTATATAATCCAAAAATAATTGATTTGATGTTATATCAGTTGCTTTTTCTTGTCCTTTACAGAAAAAGTAACTCTAGAATTATTAAATTAAATTCACTTGATAATAAAACCTTTTTTGTGGACAAGAAAACCTTCCTTTTAAATTTGCCAATTTCTAAAGTTAATCTATCTTCCAAAAAATCGCCACAAATTAATTTCCTCACTCAATTTTCTCAATCACTTTAAAAGAATTACCATCTGATACATAAAATACGAGGAGTTATTTTGAAGATAAATTCGAGTACCTAGTTGTATTGCTGTAAAACTTTAGCAATTCCAGATAAAACTTGAGTAATATTTGGTAAAGTCTCAGTAATAAAGGGTAAAGTTTGAGCTATCCCTTTTATTACTTGAGCTTTAATGTGTATTGTGGATAAGTTTTAAATAAACTAATCACCCCTTACAATGCTAAAAAATTCCATTTTGAATATATTCCTGAAACATATTGTTATTCGGGAGCAAGAATAACCTAGTTAGTAGTTAATTCTTTTAGGAAAGCAATTGATGTAATTTATTTTT